>NZ_JBHFKV010000040.1:0-50283 GCF_042879355.1 Photorhabdus sp. RM71S
TTCGGTCAGTTGTGTATAGGCCATAGTGCATTTTCCTTTGGCGAGAAAGATGCCTACTATAGCAACTGACCGCCCTTCTGAAAAATTGCACTTATTAGTCGAATCTGCCATACATTATTAAATATAAAATTATCAATCATCACCTTATATCGTCAGTTGATCCAAATGTATTAGGTAGTGATATCAATATAAAATGCCGTGGAGCATGTGGGATTAATAACACCGGTAAACACTGTTTCCAATTACCCCAAAGTATTCGATTTGGCCTGACCGCCTATGTAAATAGTGATGTTCATCAACAAACAATCAATGTCTATATCGACGACCGATTGGTCGATACCTTAACCGGTAAGGGAATAAGTCACATAACAGATGTTAAGACCTACACATCAGGTACCGGCAAAATCTGTATCGAGATTATAGGAGGGGGTAAACCCTGCAAACTCCGTTATGCCTATAACACGCTCGAAACAAAACCAGGATCAGCCATTATCGGCGCTAACAATGGTTCCAATGACAATTATGATGATAGTGTGGTAGTGTTGAATTGGCCATTATCATGAGAAAAAATATATCGCTGTGATATCTGAAAATAGAAAATCGAGTAAACACATTAAAATGACATTCAAATTAACCATTATTAAGGATGTAAAAAATGAATTCAAAGACCTATCTATTTCTTAACTCAGAAAACATTAGATATAACGACTCAGACGATAAAGCAGACACTGACTATCCCCAATCTATCAGCAACGATTGGCCTGGTCTCCCTATCGAGTTTCAAAAAGATATTGACGATGTGATTAATTTAAATGGCTCATTATATTTTTTTAAAGGCTCTCAATACCTTAAATTCGATATAGCCAAAGCTTTGGTGATTGATGGGCCAAAACCCATCATTGACGAATGGCCGGGATTGAAAGGCACTGGATTTGAAAATGGTATAGATGCAGCCACAGAATGGGTGGATACAAAACAAGATGTTGTCTGTTTCTTTAAAGGCAAAGATTGCATCGATTACACCGTCAGTTCACACACAATCAATAAAAAAACTATTTCAGACCGATGGGGCACTACCGGGAAATATGCAGGATTTAGTGAAGACCTCGATGCTGTTATTTTATGGAAGAATACCGCCGGTTCTATTATTTACTTTTTCAAAGATAGTTATTACATCCAATACAATACAAAATCTCAGGTTATCGATAGTGGACCCTCCTTTATTCAAGCTTACTGGAACGGAGTCACCTTCAAAAAAATTCAAGCCGCCGTATCGGTTGATATCGATTCGTTAGGTAGTGAGTATAGAAGCTGTGGCGGAATATGTGGCAGTAATAACAAAGGTAAACACTGTTTCCAGTTACCTCACAATATAAAGCTTAGCCTGTCAGCCTATGGTAATACGGCTCATCAGCAGACAATAAAAGTGTATATTGACGATCAATTAGTCGATACATTAATCAACCAAAGTGTCAGTAGTGTGTTGGGCTTTAAAAGTTACTCATCAAGCACAGGAAAAGTCTGCATTGAAATTATAGGCGACGGCAAACCCTGCAAACTCCGTTACGCCTATAACACCCTTGACGAAAAGCCGGGAACAGCCATTATCGGCGCCAGCAATGGGGGCAATAATAATTACGATGACAGCATAGTCGTGTTAATTTGGTCACAAGCGTGAATCAAAAGCCAAAATATACCACTCTGGCAACACCTGTAGAGATAACATCTATCAGTAAATTAAAGCGGTAATATGCCGCTTTTTTCTGTATGCCACGGCAGATATATCGTAAAGGCGATACAGGCCTTATTGATATGGCACAAAGCTAAAAACAGATAAAACACGATTTCAATCTGCAAGTAACATAATAAACAGGCCAAACCAGACCATTATCAAAATAATCCCTATCCGATAAAAATTAATTTTTTGATCTTTTCTTTTCCTATCTCCCATTGCTATGAATATTCAACAGTGCAGGAATTCAACCCTATTTTAGGTCCACAAGGGATCAGATAAAAGGCGAGATAACCTGTTCATGACAATAACCTAACCCTGAAATAACGCCAGAAGTTATGCACTAATAGCATATAGCATAATCGGAGGGAAAGTCATTTCAGGGTAAATACCCGTTGTTTGAAAGGCAATATACCCTATGGATTTCAAGATGCATCGCGACGGCAAGGGAGTGAATCCCCGGGAGCATAGATAACTATGTGACCGGGGTGAGCGAGTGCAGCCAACAAAGAGGCAACTTGAAAGATGACGGGTATAACATATTTTCCGAGGAAATGATGGATAATGTACTTAAATATGGCGATACCGTGACAATATTAAACAGCTACAAGAACTGGAGCGGTGGGTATCTCAGTGTATTTGGCAACGGTAATAAACCCGGAACAAAATATGGCGTGGTCACTGTAGATGCTTCTTTAGCTATTTATGGCGGCGCCTGGAGAATTGAATCAGCAACAGGAAAATCTGTCGGAAGTGAAATAATCAATAATGATATTATTTTACTTCACAACCTGTATTACTGTGATGGCGGTTATTTACGATATTATGATGTGGTGGATCAAAATGAACAATTAACCGAAATACATCAAGTCTATACCTCAGATATCCGCAAAAGAGCGACATTAGAATGGGCTATTTATTGTGAAACCACATCACCAAATGAAAATATCAGAGAAGGCGATAGTATCTCCCTCTATAATCGATGGGGAAATAAAGGTTTTCTTGATACCCATAATCATGCCGGCGATACAGGCTCGTTATATCAAGTCTTCATGTCCAATAATACTGCCCGTAAAAGCCATACCGGTTTGTGGAAAATGGCAAAGGTGAATGATCCTTGCCCTCCCCCTGATGTGTTGACCAATATCATGCCATTGTGGCGTAAGATGCGGTAATAACAATTCACTTTATCGCTCAAGACAAATGCTCGCCCAATGCGGCATAAGTATCTACATAATTTTCATCAAAAATAGTATCGATATTCAGTATGCCTTCAACTTTTCTATCGCCGGGCTCGATGCCCGGCTGAGGGATGAAGAATACGATTCTATCGCGCTGCAACAGGCGGGAATACCGCGTTCGATAACTTCTTTAATCCGAAGTTGCGGGCGAAATGTCCAACGTTGTTACCCCATCGAGGCCAGCGTAAGACTTGTCATGCACGAGCTACTGCCTTTGAAGTGGGAAGCCTCTCCCGATAGGATGAGGAGCAGTCACCAAGATTAAACTTATTACCAACAAATAAGTGACCCACTGTCGCCAGGAAATAGCGACCACAACGACGCCCAAGGTGATAATCCCGACTAAGTGCTGGCAAACGGCTGCCTAATGCACTGGCAGTTAATGGTGCAGGCGGATAAATTTCAAAAATCTGCACATCATCAGGGGGATTTTCAATAAATTTCTGAGTGCGGTGGTAGCTTTTCGCATGTTGTTGTAGCATCCGTACCATCTTTTGCAGACCGCTATCTCCCAACCAACGTTCCATTCGTTGCATCCAATCAGGCGTGTAATAGAGCTGTGAAGGGACCGTACGAATCACCACGATGGTATCTGCACCACGCCGATACGCCTCCTCTACTGGAATAGCATCACTGATACCACCATCATAATAAACAACATCATTGATAGTCACACCATTGCGATAAAACCCAGGAATGGCGCTTGATGCCTTAATCACTTCCAGCCAGTTATTCTCATCAGGCTGGAAATAGGTAGGTTCAAAATTATCTGAACGACATGCGCACATATAAAACTCACATCCAGCCTCAAATTTGCGTAAAGCTGTCGGGATATCCAATGGCAGTTCCTGCGAAGCGGTCTGCACAAACCAATCTAAATCAACTAAATGACCGCCACGTACAAAACGCAAAGGGTTAAAGAAGGCTGGATTAGTTGTATATCGACTGATAGCTCGCCGGGCATATCCACGCTGTCCACAGATATAAGCTGAAAGGTTCTGAGCACCTGCCGAAGTGCCAAGCAGTAGATCAAATGGGTTGAATTCAACACGCATAAATTCATCCAGCACACCCGCAGTAAAAATGCCGCGTTGCCCCCCACCTTCACAAACAAGTGCAACCTTTCCAGATTTAATAGACGACTTATATTTATAGGATAATAGATCAATATTTCCCAACGTTATCGGTATACGTTTCCCCACACAGCCCCCAAGAAAATAAATGACGGATAGAGAGCATAACTTGGAAAGTTATTATCCGTCATTATATTATGGTGCTACGTAGTCAATATTCTGATAAAAGTACCCCTGGTGAGGGCGCATATCCGGTTAGTACAACGTAAAATTATCTGAATGGAAAAAAACCACTCATAACAAAATATATTATTTTTTTATGGTCAGACCGTTTTGGATCGACTTGACCCCTTTCACTTTAGAGATAATCTCTATAATTTCTCTGGATTGTTCCTCGCTTTTCACAAAACCAGAAATATAAACGACTCTCCTCTCTGTTTTTACCGAGATATCACTACTGTTGATCCCTTTTGCTGCCAACAACTCACTTTTAATCTTCGCTGTGGTAGCACTATCACCCATATAACCATCGATGTTTTTCATTGAATCATCGATTTTCTGACCAGCACTGTCGAGTGCTTGTGTCGCTTTATTTTTAAAAGACTCCTCCGCCAGTACACTATTGCTAACTACAGCAGTACCCAAGGCAACAGCCACCAACAAGTGAGCCAATTTAACATTCTTCATCCTATACCTTCCTTAATTGCCGGTTAGATTTCTGAATCTATAAAGCCATTCAAACCGTTTTTACACAAGGTGCTTTTACACAAGTGTTTTTACACAATGTACTGTACCTAAGTAGAATCGTAATCTAAGCAGAATCACAATCTACATTAGAATTAAAAACAGGTTATCACTCCCAATAGCTGAGAGGCTAAATCGGGAAATAAGCACATCAATACAGCAAAGACCAAGGAAATAGTAACAGGAAAATAAAGCAAAGCGCTATAAAATAAGATGGATCTTACCCGACTAAATTATAAATTATTCTTGTGTTACATATATTTTTGTAAAGAAAAAGGCTAACTTGTTGTTAGCCTTAAAAATATTAATGTTCCCGTGTTTTACGGAATTTGATGTCAGGATAACGTTCACTGGTCAAATTTAGGTTAACCATCGTTGGGGCAATATAGGTCAGATTATCACCACCATCGAGCGCTAGATTTTGCTCACTCTTACGCTTAAACTCTTCCAGCTTCTTAGCATCATGACACTCAACCCAACGCGCTGTTGAGACGTTCACCGGCTCATATAAAGCTTCAACGTTGTATTCACTTTTTAAACGGGCAACAACCACATCAAACTGGAGAATACCAACGGCTCCCACAATCAAATCGTTATTTGCCAGTGGACGAAATACCTGTACAGCACCTTCCTCAGATAATTGAACCAACCCTTTCAGGAGCTGTTTCTGTTTCAGAGGATCACGCAAGCGAATACGACGGAATAATTCCGGAGCAAAGTTAGGAATACCGGTAAATTTCAGATCTTCCCCCTGAGTAAAGGTATCACCAATCTGAATTGTCCCGTGGTTATGCAAACCGATAATATCTCCCGGATAGGCATGATCCACATGAGAGCGATCACCCGCCATAAATGTCAGCGCATCAGCAATCACCACATCTTTCTTAATTCTTACCTGATGCAGCTTCATGCCTTTTTCATATTTACCTGACACAACACGCAAGAAAGCCACACGGTCACGGTGTTTAGGGTCCATATTGGCCTGAATCTTAAAGATAAACCCGGTAAATTTATCTTCCTGAGCGGAGACTTCGCGAACATCTGTCTGACGCGGCATCGGCGCAGGCGCCCATTTAACCAAACCATCCAACATGTGATTAACGCCGAAGTTACCCAGTGCAGTACCGAAAAATACAGGTGTTAGTTCACCTTGCAAAAATGCCTGATGATCAAACTCATGAGAAGCCCCCTGCACCAGTTCCAGCTCCTGACGCAACTGTTCAACCAGATCTTCACCAATCGCGGCATCCAATTCAGGATTATTCAGCCCCTTAATTGCGCGGACTTCCTGAATAGTGTGCCCCTTTCCGGTCTGATACAGGTAAGTTTCATCAAGATAGAGGTGATAAACCCCTTTAAAAGACTTACCGCACCCAATCGGCCAGGTGATCGGGCAACAAGCGATATTCAACTCATTTTCCACTTCATCCATCAGTTCCATCGGATCACGGATATCGCGGTCAAGCTTGTTCATGAATGTTAGAATCGGGGTATCGCGCAGACGGGTCACTTCCATCAATTTACGTGTCCGCTCCTCAACCCCTTTAGCGGCATCAATGACCATCAAGCAACAGTCAACCGCCGTCAATGTACGATAAGTATCTTCGGAGAAATCTTCATGCCCTGGTGTATCCAACAGATTAACCAGGCAATCTTGATAAGGAAACTGCATCACAGAAGTGGTAATGGAAATACCACGCTGTTTCTCCATTTCCATCCAGTCAGATTTCGCGTGCTGGTTTGAACCACGACCTTTCACCGTACCGGCTTTCTGAATCGCCTGCCCAAACAGCAATACTTTTTCAGTAATCGTCGTTTTCCCTGCATCAGGGTGAGAAATGATAGCAAAAGTTCGCCGTTTAGCGACTTCCTGCTGAAAAGGGGAATTTGACATCAATAACAATCTTCTGCTTTATATACGGGCTTGTACTCAACATCAGACGCGTCCCCGCAAGGAGAACCGTTGCCAAACCCGTAGGTGAATGAAAAATTGGCGCTCATTTTCGCTGAAATTGGTGTTATAAACAATCAATCAATTTTATAGCACTTATTTAGCAAAACAGCGGCAACGCCATGATGATGGCATCTTCTTTACCTGTCGCAGTAGGATAGTAATGCCGACGAACAGAGACTTGGTTAAACCCTGATTGTTCATACAACCTAATAGCAGAATGATTCGATTGTCTGACTTCAAGCCATAAGGTATGCACGCCTTTACCCGGCAAAATTGATATTAAATACGCTAATAATGCCTTACCATAACCTTTACCTTGGTAGTCAGGATGAATAGCAATATTAAATAGGGTTGCTTCATCTAATATCAATTGGGTTATTGCAAAACCAATAAATTGTTCATTAATCACTATCTTATAATTCAAATACCGCTCCCCCTGATTACCGAAAAATGTTTTTTCACTCCACGGGAACACATGACTGGCTTTCTCAACCAGAAAAGCGGACGGGAGATCAGCGGGAGTTAATAGAGAAATGTTGTTCATGTTGAAAAATCTGTTGCCAGAGAGCACGTTTTGCCTGTCCATCACAATATAAATCATTTAATGCCGGGCTTCTCAAAGAAATTCCCGGCCATGATAGTGTAATATCCACACCTAACAACCAATATGGGCACTTAACCTGTTCCGGTAACATCGCAACATTATTTGTTGTAATGCAGTAAACAGAGGATTTATCCAACCCCATAGCGGTGAAAATATCCATTAATAATGAATTAGTTAAATCAATGTGGTCATTGGTAATAATCAGCAGACGGGTGGTATCAGGTAAGTGAACAGCTAATTCACCTTGCAAAACCGCTGGGTTACGTAAGGTCCATTGGGTAATCCCCAATTGAGCTAATAACCTGTCGCGCCGGGTTACCATATCTATTTACCTGCTGTAAAAAATAATCGGTAACATGTTATCAGAGGCCACGATCTGCGCCAATATTGGGTTGAGATTTATCACTATCTGATACTTGAGCACAGAACCATTGAAGGAGCTTATAGACAAATGTCTGCGTTAACCCCCGCCAGTGAAGTTATTTTACGTCACCGTGAGCAATTTAGCTCTCATCACCTGCTCTTCGCCGGTGATATTCAGGATACACTGGCAACCCAAATTGATGCGGCCAGTGTACGAGTGCACACTAACCAATATCATCACTGGCAATCACTGATCCGCACTCTGGATGATCATGCCTGGTTTGGCTTAGTAGCCGAGAAAGCATTTACCCAAGGTTGTGACACCCTGATCTACTACTGGCCTAAAAGTAAGCAGGAAGCTCGCTTTCAATTACGCAGCCTGTTCTCTGTTTTGCCAAAAGGCATCAATATTTTCATTGTCGGTGAAAACCGTAGCGGAGTACGTAGTGTAGACAAACTGATGGACGGCATGGCAACGTTTCGAAAAATCGATAGCGCCCGTCGTTGCAGCCTGTTCTACGGCCAGTTAGAACATGAAGTGCAGTTCGAACAAGATAACTGGTGGAACAGTTATCAGGTGGAAAACGTCATAGTGAATACGTTACCGGGGGTATTTAGCCAGGATGAACTAGATGTTGGTAGCCGTTTATTGCTTTCTACCTTTGACAAACCTCTCTCCGGCAATTTACTGGATATCGCATGCGGTGCGGGTGTTCTGGCAGCGGTACTGGGTAAGAAAAACCCTGAGTTAGCACTGACTCTCAGTGATGTTAATGCAGCAGCGATTGCCTCCAGTAAAGCAACCTTAAAAGCCAATAAACTGGAAGGTCATGTTGTTGTCAGTAACGTTTATTCCAATCTTGAAGATAAATTTGACTGGATTATCTCTAATCCTCCTTTCCATGAAGGATTAAAAACCAGTTTACTGGCAACCGATGATCTGATCCGCCAAGCGCCCAAGCACCTCAAACCTGGCGGAAAATTGCGGATTGTTGCCAATGCATTCCTACCTTATCCCGATTTACTGGATAAAACTTTTGGTACTCATGAAGTCATTGCTCAGACGGGGAAATTCAAGGTTTATCAGGCAACAAAAAAATTCTAATTGACTCAGCCTGTCCTTGATTCAAGGGCAGGCCATTTTTGATAACAAAATAATAGGATAACAAAATAATAGAATGATGATGATTTTTACGTCAATCATGCAACGCTCTACCCTATGGATTTCAAGATGCATCGCAACGGCAAGGGAAGTGAATCCCCGGGAGCATAGGTAACTATGTGACCGGGGTGAGCGAGTGCAGCCAACAAAGAGGCAACTTGAAAAATAACGGGTATATAATAAATAATGATTGACGTCTTCTACAAAATCTCTAGAATTCGCCTCCGTGCTATCAATCAACAGATTGATAGCGTCTGAATTTGCGAGGGTGGCGGAATTGGTAGACGCGCTAGCTTCAGGTGTTAGTGTTCTTACGGACGTGGGGGTTCAAGTCCCCCCCTTCGCACCAAATCAGACAGCCGCTGATTGAATTCGGCCAATATTAAATTAGGCAATAAAAAGTAAAATGACAGTACCTGCGAGGGTGGCGGAATTGGTAGACGCGCTAGCTTCAGGTGTTAGTGTCCTTACGGACGTGAGGGTTCAAGTCCCTCCTTTCGCACCAATCTGTCTATTCTCCTTATCGAACTTCTCTCCATTTATTCTGCTATAAAACGTCAAAAACAGCCAAACCGATGTAGCCCAGCCAATAAGGCACATAACACAGCAAACCCAGATGGTATTAATAGAAAATGGCGTGACTTCTGGTTTAGCAGCATAAATAGCGTCAGCAACATCGCGAATACTACCCCAATTCTGAATTGCTCAATTCCAGGATTGACGAGGACGAATAGCATGCCTGCTAAGCTAGATAAACCTATTCCCCACAAACTGGTGATACCCTGCCAGAAAAGCGATCTCTCTCTGTCTTTAATCCTGATCATAAGTTGCACCCAGTCAAATGATAATGATTACCAATATCATATACAAAAAAGTGTGAAGTACAAGTCAGTTGCAATTGCTAAGGCAAATTAAGGCCAGAGAATATCCGGCCTTAATTCTTTATTCCTCAACTATTCAAAACACCACCTGACTGAATTATTTTAACCTCATCGCATCACGTATCGTGAAGAATAGATCTGTCTGGTCAGTCAGACCTACAACATTGGCTGCCTGAGGGCCATAAGCAGCCACTCGTAGCTGAGTACCTGTATGCTCCTGTTCTTTGCCCTCAGAAGTACCATAGTTAACCGCCATCACCCCACCATCTTTCGTGATTAATGCCTGAGTCAGCCCCGGAGATTTTATATGAGCTTCAATAATCTGGCTGGAGTGAGCATGATCAGCGGTGACGATGACTAATGTATCACCGTGTTTACGCGCATATTTCAAGCCAACTTGTACCGCCTCATCCAATGCGACAGTTTCACCAATCTGCCCACAAGGATTAGCTTTGTGATCCTGCTTATCAATTGAAGCGCTCTCCACTTGTAAGAAGAAACCATTTTTATTCTCTTTTAACAGATCAATGGCTTTCTCCGTCATCTGTGCCAACGTCGGCGCATCAGGATTCCGTTTCGAATTGACTTTACAAATCACCGGAGGATTATCAATATTACCGTGATAAACTGCTTTAGGTCCTTCCCAGGCAATGTCCATATTGTCTTCATGGAACAGACCCAATAGCGGTTTTTTCTGATTCGCTCTAGTAACGGATGCCAGTGATTTAGCATCCCTGACCAACTGATAACCCTGTTCCTGTGCCTGCTGTTCCAGAGTTTTATCCTTACCAGCTCCGGCAACCGATTTCTGGGAGAAAATTTTGGCGCCTCCACCTAATGTGATATCAGCACGAGCCACCAATAATTGCTCGGTGATCGAACCACGCCCGCCATTTTCTAGCGCATCCGTTGGACATCCTTTTACCGTCTCTTGCGGGCCATAACACTTACGGTCAGTGATATGCGCATACTGTGCCGCTGGCGTGGCATCCTGCACTCTAGCCGTCGTTACGTTGCCTGTCGCTTTACCATTCGCTTTTGCCAGCTCAAGCAGAGTTTGGTGATCTTTACCAAATACATCAACACCCAACGCGCCATTATAGGTTTTTACACCAGAAGCCCAAGCGGTGGCAGAAGCCGCTGAGTCAGTCGCATAGTTGGGTTTACGACTCTTTTTATCCAGAGAATAGTGAGTGTATTGACCAGTAAATGGCAAAGCATCAATTCCTTTGAAAAACCCACCCGCGCCTTCCGCATAGTTACGAGCAATAGTAATCTCAGAATCCCCCATACCATCACCAATAAACAAAATAACGTTCTTAGCTTTATGGTTATTTATCGCTGCTTTTAATGCCTCAGTCTGGTTTTGAGTCATACGGCGAGCCCCACCAAATTCCGTAATATTACCTTTCACCGCCCGACCTTCCGCCATAATTTGATTAGCATTTTGATCATCAGTCGCCAATACCGGTAAGCTGACACCTGAAATTAAGGCTGAGACCATGACTACAACCAAACTTTTCGTATACTTGTTCGACATTAAGGTTTCCTTATTAAAACGCAATCGGAATAAAAATCATCGTTATCTGATAAAGGGATACTAAATAAACTATGTGACAATTATGTGAAGAAAATAGAATTAACTCACCATTTCGCCACCAATGATCGGGTTCCATGGTACAAGGTTTCACACCACGAAATATAATTGTGGCCACTAGAAACCTCACTGGATTCAACTGGATAACCTTTCTGTAATAATGTCTCTTTCATGCGGCGATTATTATATAAAATGCCCTCCAATTCCCCCACATGGGTTTCGAACAATCCCGCCTGTAAATAGAAACGCAGTGGTTTTTTCTCCGCTTTGGCAAATTCACGGATCAACCATTCAGGCTTTTCTCCCTGAGGAGCCCACCAATATGAACCAGACATACTGAGAACATTGCCAAACAACTCAGGATGATTAAATGCCACCCATGAAGATGCCAATCCACCATAACTGGAACCTGAAATAATGGTACGTTCTGTCGGCGCTTTAATACCCTGAGCCGCCAGCCACGGCATCAACTCACTCGCCATGAATTCAGCAAAATTAGGATTAGGTGGTAATTCCTGACCTCGACGTACACTATCCAAGCTATCAATAAACACCACATACATAGGCGGGATCTTGCCCTGTTCAATCAGGGAATCGAAAAATCTATCAATATAATACTGTTTGCGGTAAATCCGCCCATCAAATAGCACCAACATAGCAGGCTGTTTCATCGGAGTAACCGGTTGATAAATCGCAATTTCCCGACTATTACCTAAAATCCTGCTCTCAAGCTGATGAAGTTTAGTCGCTCCCTGAAAAGGTAATTGCTTGAATTGTGCGATATCACACAGAGTCGGCCTTAATGCCAGCAATGAATCATGATTAAACACATCTTCGGATACAGCCGGTACGACATTTTTATTCAATGGATCGGCCTGTGCAGTAATCAAAATCGACCTACGCTGTTCGTCAGCCGAGCCTTCAATCCGCGGCAAATCCGGGGCCAATTTATATTGCATCAAGGTGTCTGACGGAACGATATAGCTACGAAACCAAACATCAGTACCTGCTAAATGTGACATCGGATCATGATCACCACTCGGTGCACCCAGAATAAAGACATTCGCTTTTGCGCCGCGCCACAGGAAAGTGACGCGCTTATTTTTATCATCATAATCTTCAATCAACGGCGCACCCTTGCGAGTTATTTCCCGCCAGAAGGCATCGGGGCCTTTTCCTTGTGCAATTTCAGTTTGAAGTTGTTTCAGACGCAGGCTTTCTGGCTGCTGCCTATAATCATTATCCTTGGGAGTATAAGATGGAAATGACAATGTAAGCTGCCACGGTTCTCCTGCGTTGCCCCTAGCTGCCAACCGGTATTTTCCCGCCAGAGGAACAGTAAAGCCAATTGACTGACGAGCATCCACCGGGTTATCAGTGAAAAGCGTACGAATATGTTGTTGATTACCCTTCTGCGCGACTAACTTCCGCATACCCAATGCCGATCCACGTACATAATGTTCAGGCTGAATATTAAACTCAATACACGCTCCCCCTTGAGAATTAAAATTCCCGGTTATTATTTGCTGATCTTCCTGAAAGTTTATTTTGTGGCACTGAGAGGCAAAGACATTAAAGGAAGCCATAAGAGCACATATCATTATGTTTACTTTCATTTTATTCTCTTTTTTGACTGTTGATTGTTGGTATTCGATTTTTTGACGCGGCAAATCATGCACTAAATTTTTATTTAAGCATAAGAACAATTACTATTATTAATAGAATAATTTGTGTATTAACTTTCAAAAACAAGATATAAATATGTCAAAATATTTCAGCAAAATAACTCTCTAACAAGATGAAATAATTTATAGATGGACACATAAAAAATTTAATATTTCAATATGCTATCAATCAAGTCACCTCATCTTTTAAACGATTAAATAACAAAAAACGGGATATAATCTATCCCGCTTCTTCACATTCGATAAAAATAAAACTGATTAACTGAATTCGAATTAAATACAGAATTCAACTCACATCAATAGAGTCTAAAATCCCTCTGCTCATACTTTTAGCAAAATCCCAATCATATTTTTCATAAACACGAGACAAAGCAATAAAAGGCGCACCTGAATAGAACATTTCATATTGAGTATGACGTGATGCAAACTCAGAACCAATAGCATCCCACACTAATTTCAGTAATTTTACTCGTTCAATGGGTGCCAACAAAGTTGAATATTGCGTTTTTTCTATCAAGTCACGAATTTCTGGATTTGCTAAGTCAATATAGCTTGACGGTAACATAATCACACCACCCCCTGAGAGTTTTCTGATGTTTTCTATCACCTTTGGATAAGTTGATTGTAATAAGACCTGGCAAGCATATAGTTGTGAGCGATTAGGAATATAATACTCATTATGTCGATCAGGATTATTAATCAAACCACGAAAGAGCCCTTCAATATTAGTGGCACAGCAAGCAAGCTCAGCTAATGACTCACGAACAGCAGGAATCTCATTGACGCCAGTGGCTTCGGTAAGTTGATGGGCCAAACCCGTTAAGAAATGTAGCTTAACGGCATACCGAGCCATACCTTGAACATCCATTAAAACGTCAGCGCCAGTTGCCAGAAATTGCTGGCGACACATCTCCGTATTTTTATAAATAAACACTCTTTCCCACGGAACGAAAACATCGTCGAAATAAACGACAGCATCATTTTCGTCAAATTGATGCGATAAAGGGGAATCAAATTTATTGCTGCCTATTTCATAGGACTTTCTGGAAAGAATTTTTATTCCTTTTGTATTCAATGGTAAGGCAAAAGACACAGCATATTTATCATCAACCCCTTCTTTGAGTGGATTAAACACGCCAACCACAACTTCTTCTGCAAGGATGGCGGCTGTCCCTAACATCTTTGCCCCGCGAACAATTATCCCTTGCGGTTTTTCCTCCAATACACCAAGAGTATGAAATTCATTTTTTATATGCTCACTGGGCGTTTTGGAACGATCACCTTGTGGATTGACTAAGGTGAAAGACAAATAAATATCTTTATCGCGGGCATAGGAATAGTAATTTTTTAACGCTTCAGCTCTATCCTTAGAATATTCCTCGAATATTTCCAAGTGAGTCATCATTCCGGTAAGCGCAGCGGAAACATGATCTGGGCTTCTACCTAACCAACCACAACTCTGCATTGCCCAGGCATACGCAGCCTCACCTCTGGCAATTAATTTCTCTCGGGTAGTAGGAAGCTCCCAATATAAACCAACGCGCTTACCGTCAGACGTTTCGAACGTCATCTGATCAGCGTGTGCTGCCTGGTAATCGTAAAGTGAAGCTACGGTTCTAATTACATTCCGAAAAGCAGGGTGATCCACGTGATTAGTGATCTTTTCTCCATTCAGAAAAATAGTTCTTCCATCACGCAAGCTTTCAATATATTCCTCACCTGTTCTAGACATTAACAATTTCCTCCGAAATATATCCGCTATCTTTCAAGTTGCCCTTTGTTAGCTGCACTCGCTCACTCCAATCACATAGTTCGCTATGCTCCCGGGGATTCGCTCCCTTGCCGTCGCGAAGCATCTTGAAATCCATAGGATATAGAATTGATTTTAAGCAAATCGATCTCCAAAGGCTTGATAATTCCTTGCCCTATTGTCAAGCATTGCCATTTAAATTTTCCTATCTATTATTTTACATATTCAGTATAGATTGAATAATAATGATTCGATAAAAGATTTCAGCAAATTTACCTGAGTATCTGTGATCTCTATCCTAAAATCAAAGTCAATAATTCTGGCGATATGGGTCCAGCTGGATTTAGCAATATGATCGATTACCAGATCAATCTCGCTAATTATTTAAGATCGCAACTAACGAAAAATGATTGGCAGATATTGATCAGCTTGTCGATACTTTAAATATGGCGAGAAATTCTGTGCCAATGTAAATATCTATTGCGCTCACATCACCACCGGCTCTTGAATAAAGAGCGGTGGTTTTTATTTAAAAATAAACAAAAGTTATCCGTATCTTATTGTTTTTTCATCTACCTTCCTCATGAGTTGACTAAACATCAGCAACGTACTGAGCAACAAATGGCGCTGCTCAGAAGTCAAACGTAAATAACGACGACTGGCCGGCAATCGGCTAACAATCTCAGAAGCGGCAAAATGTTCCACCTCAAATTGCCATTGCCCTTGATGAATATTCAATATCAGATCCCGGAAATCCAGTTCTGCCAATGTTTCACCAATCAATGGATACTGATTAAGTAAATCAATAATCTGTTGCCCAAACTCTGCACCATGACAACAGTAATAAGTCACAGTTTTTCGCCGAAATATCCCCTTTACCTTGGCTTTAATAACGATTTTTTCCTTGAGTGACGTGATTCCCTGCAAACGAAAACAACAACTGACAATATAAGCCAGAAACAGCGTCTTCGGCTTTTCACAAACTTCAATCTGCAATCCATCAGGTAATGTCACTTGCAAACTTTCTGCTGATAAACGCTCACAACAATAAGGCGATAAATTCTGTTTCAACCGGCTTAGCGTTATACCTGCCTGATAGCCAGTAGGATAGCGGGGTTTATTTAACCGCCGCCAAATACCATCAATTAAGGGAACGAAGTGGCTCAAGTTGTACCTCCGGCAATTCACCCTTAGTGAAAGTATGTGAAAGTACCTGTTCAACGGGTACGGGTTTAAACGGATTCACCCGTTGCACACAGAGCGTCCAAAACAGGGCATAGCTGGCGGTCAAGCCCAACATGATGGCGAATGGAATATACACATCACCGGGATTCATTCCCGGAGGTGTAATGTGAATGATCGCCAAAATAATTCCTACACTAGAGACAATTTGAGGTAATGGGAAAAAAGGGGATTTATAAGCACGATGTAAATCAGGTCTGCGAATACGCAGTAATATCACGGAACATGTCACCAGCAAATAAGCGACACACCAGGCACATACCGCTGCTAATACCAAAGGCATAATCCGGTTCAAGTCACCCTGAATAATAAAGGTATGTAAACAGGGGAGCATTACCGCAACCAAAATCCCAAATATTGGCGTTTTAAAACGTGGATGTAAATAAGCAAAAATACGCGGTAATGCGCCATCCAATGCCATACCATAGAGAATACGTGGTACCGCCGCCATCAGGGTATTAATTGTTGCCGCTCCCGCCAGTAATAACCCGATACCAATCCAATATTTACCAAAATCCCCCATCACCTGGCCGGCAAAAGCAGGAATGGCCATTGGTGTTTCCAGTAAGCGAACGTTATTTTCTACATCCACCAGCACATTTTCTACCTGATGGCTGATTGACGCTCCATATAGACCCATACAGAACGCCACCCCACACAGGCCCGTCACCATTGCTCGCGGCAAAACTTTGGCAGAATTTTTAATTTCCGGCGCCATTGGCGTCACTAGTTCACAGCCGACAAACATAAACATTGCCATTCCTACTAAACTCAGCACCGCCAAGGGATCGCCGAGATTAAGCCCTTCACCAAACCAACTCTCCAGCGGCACAGCAAATGGCATTAATAATCCGCAAATACTGAAAATAACCAAAGTACTCCACATGCAGAATGTCAGCACAATTTCGACTTTACCGAACACTTCAATACCCAACGCATTAAGTAATCCGAACGTAATAACAAGCCCAACACCAACCATCCATGAAGCGTTATGACTTTCCACCATCGTATTAAGGCTGTCAAAATTCACCAATGCCATAATACCGGAGAGGATCGTTTCTGCTGTACCCGCAAAAATATGAACAATCAAATAAGCCGAAAGTGCGCCGGTAATTGCCCAGAACCGTCCCATGCCACAAGAGATATAATCATAGACAGAGCCGGAGGTAGGCAAAATAGCTGCCGCCTCAGCAAACGTCGTCACTTGGGCCTGCATCATGATAAAACTGATCAGCATTGCCAGTACGAAAGTGTCACCGCCAATCCCAAAGCCACTGGTCACGGTCAGAATAACCGGGCTTGCCATGATCACCCCGACAGAACTTGCCAGTGTGGTAGGAAACCCCACCACTCCCTTTTCAATATGCGAAGTCAGTCGTGTTGACATCTTCATTTATCTTCCCTTTTACTTCCGGTCATAGAAATAACGCTCACAGCGATTTATTTGTGAATTTTTTGTAAACTTTATTGAGGATAAATACACTATAGAAAGTGAAACGGAATACCGGCTATCGTCCTAAAGAACGATACCTAAAGGGGGATTCATAGCCGAAAAGGTGTGACGAAAAATACCAGAAAAAATCAAAAATCAAAAATAATCACTTAAATATCAATCAATAAAAAATAGATTACTTAATCAATGCATTAAGAAATTATTTCAGATATATACCAAAACCTCTATTCTTAACAGGTGATCATCACGGTGAGAAATTTCAATTATTGCAATCTATATCACGTTATTAATATGTTTATTTTGTGTTGACTCTGGATTTTAATTAGCATTTGATTAATCGTCAGAATTGATTTATCCAGTTAGACATTATTCTAAAGGGAGAACTTTCTTGTCTACTGTACTACCGAATAGCCGTGAAAATGCTCTAATCCACAGCTGCTTAAACACCATTGCGCATCTGATTCCTATCTCAGCCGCAGCATTCTATTTGGTGAATAATGAATTACGCCCTGAGAATTACATTCTATATGGTATTTCCGACGAAACTCACCAGAATTATCTGACTCATTTTCAGCACTTAGATCCATTAAAACCGGCTAATTATCAACAAAATGATATCAATATGGTTGGCATGGATCAGAAAACACTAACTAAACATAACAAATATTATCATGAATTTATGCAGCCAAATAATATACAGGACATCGCCGAAATATTTATCCGTCAACACAACCGAATTATTGCCGGCGTCTCTTTATTACGAGATACCCCATTTACACCAAAAGACTTTAACCGCCTCAGTGCTATTCTGCCATTAATTGAATTAGCTGTCAGAGACTTGCTTCCTGAAACCCCCACTATTTTGACAGCTAAAGAGCAAGAAATTATTAATTTAATAAGAGAAGGATCAAGTAACAAACGTATTGCACAGATACTTAATATTTCCCTATCTACCGTCAAAACCCACCTGCGCAATATCTTTGCCAAAACAAAAGTGACTAATCGCACTGAATTGGTTTCCAACGGGTTTATTACTCGACATTTGTGATTGGTAAAAACTCACCCAATGTCGGCCAAGATACAAGGCGAGAAGCCCAGAATGAGTCAAATAACATTACTATTCGCCTCATTTTGTGAGTAGAATAGAAGCCTTATTTGACTCACGGGTGAAGCAAATGTGGATATGGGAACAACCGAACTGGCCGGAATTCCATTGGAATGTCAATACTATTGCACCATTACTGCGAGATGTGCATTTCAATCAGGGACTGTTATTAGGCAAATCTGATTATGAAGACACCAAGCAGGCAACACTTGATAGCCTTCTATCTAGCATACTCTATTCAAGTGAAATTGAAGGAGAAAGACTGAATGCAGCTTCGATACGTTCATCATTGGCAAACAGATTAGGTATTACGGAAGAAAAACCTTATCCAATCGTAGAAAAGAGTGACGGCATTACAAAGGTTGCTCTTGATGTGATAGAAAATAACCACTCCGATTTAACCCTTGAACGCATACTCAAGTGGCATCAGTTGATATTCCCCGAAAGCTATACCCTGTTCAATCCGATACAAGGAGGCAAATTACGCGAAGGGATGATAGAAGTGGTATCCGGTCGTTTGGATAAGCCAACCGTTCACCTTGAGGCACCACCACCAGAAAAAATGGTCGATGAAGTACCCCAATTTATAACGTGGTTCAATCAATCCAGAACAGATACTAGTCTCGATCCCATCATCAGAGCAGCAATTGTCCATTTATGGTTTGTAACAATCCATCCTTTAGACGACGGAAACGGGCGCATTACCCGGTTTTTAACAGACCTTGCACTTGCTCAAGCCGAAAACCGTTCAATTCGTTTCTATGCAATGTCGGTAAGTATTTGTCATCATCGTAAAGCGTATTACGAAATCCTTGAAAGTACTCAACGTGGCGGTTTGGATATTACTGATTGGTTGGTTTGGTTTTTGAAAATACTGAATGAGACCTTAACAAATAAATTGAAAGAAATTAATCAGGTTGTGCAAAAAGCTAAATTTTGGCGCCGGATAGACCAGACTCAACTTACAGCAGAGCAAACGAAGGTGCTAAACCGTATGCTGGATGGCAATTTTGAGCAAGGCATTAGTAGCAGCCAATATCAAAAGGTAGCGAAGGTCAGTCGCGCCACTGCAACCAGACACCTGACACATTTGGTTGAGCTAGGTTGTTTAGAAAGTACTGGTGCTGGTGGTCGTAGCACTCGTTACCTTATTAATCACGAGTATTGAATTATAGTGGTGAGTAGTACACAATCAACCTGCTGCCCTGAGAAGCCCTCTCCTGGATAAAATGCCAGTGATGACCTTAGGTTTGACAATGGCCCCTTTAATCAAGGGGCCTTGCTTATTTTGATCCGAATATCAAATCAGTAACGAACCATCACAGATTTCAATTCAGTATAGTGCTCAATAAAAGCGCTACCGAATTCACGACCGATACCTGAGGATTTGGTACCACCGAATGGTAATGCCGGATCGAGGAATGTATGCATATTGACCCAAACGGTCCCCGCTTCGATACGCGGGATCATACGCATGGCTTTGCTGAGATCATTGGTCCACAAACTCGCCGCTAAACCAAATGGCGTGCTGTTCATCAATCCAATCAGCTCTTCCTCATCGTTATAGCTGAGGAAAGTCCCGATAGGACCAAATGTCTCTTCCTTCATCAATGAATCTTCAGGGCTGTTAGCACGAATCACTGTTGGCGCCACAAAGAAACCCGGCACGGCCAGAGCATGACCTCCGTAAACAATCTCACTGCCTTCTTGACGAGCTTGCTCAAACAGGGACAGGATCTTGTTATAGTGCGCTTTGTTTGCCAACGGCCCCATTTCTGTCGATTCATCCAGAGGCGAGCCAATTTTCATTGCCGCGAGTCTTTCAGACAACAGTTTCAACACGTCATCCATATGGCTTGCAGGAATATAGAAACGTTCCGCCGCCGCACAAATCTGCCCTTGATTGAGATAACCGGCTTCCAGAATACCATCGACAATTTTTTCAACGGACATATCCGCTAAAAACGCCGCGCCGTTCTTGCCACCCAATTCCAGCGTGGCACGAGTCAATCCCTGTTCCATTGCTGATTTACCAACAGCAATACCCGTTGGCACTGAACCGGTGAAAGTCACCTTGGCACACAATGGATGACCTATCAGCGCAGGACCAAGCACCGAACCTGAACCATTAATCACATTAATGACACCATCAGGAATACCCACTTCCTTGGCTAATTCAGCCACTCTGAGCATGGTCAACGGTGTGTATTCACTGGGTTTCAATACAATGGTACAGCCGCAAGTCAGTGCAGCCGCTATTTTCCAGATAGCAACCATGATGGAGAAATTCCACGGAATTATCCCCACCACAACACCTATCGGCTCGCGACGGGTAAACGCCGTGTATTGTTCACCCTTAAAAGAGGGCAAAGAGACATTCAGGGTTTCTCCGCTGATCTTACTTGACCATCCGGCAAAATAACGCAGGAACTGAGCGGAGGAATCAATTTCCAGCATGCGGGACAACTGGATAGTTTTACCGGAGCAGAGGGTTTCTAACTGCGCCAACTCTTCCCGATGTGCCAGCAATAGATCTGCCAGACGATTCAGGCAATGGCCGCGCTCCATCGGTGAAGTTTGGGCCCATACCCCATGAAATGCCGCATGTGCCGCTTGCATAGCGGCATTTACTTCCACTTCACCGCCTTGATTAACCGTTGCAATAACTTCATCAATCGCGGGATTTACCACAGAAAGCGTTTCACTCCCCTGACCAATGACCGGCTGACCATTAATATAATGTCCATGATTATGCTGCAAAAAGGCCGTAACTGACTGTAATAAGTTAATATCACTCATTATTTACCTCTATCAAATAAGTGTTTTTTTAACCTTTACAAGCCAGATAATGCTTCACAAAACGGTCAACGGTGATTTCCCACAACACTTCGGTTCCTTTCGGCGCAAACCAGGAATCTCCAGGATGATATTCAATGGTTTCACCGCTCTTCACATCGGTCAATTTTACTGAACCTTCTGTAACGGTTGCATGCTCATCAAACGGATACACCATACTGAACTTGCCACGAGTACAGGCGAAAATCCCACAACTCAGGTCATCCGTTGGTTCACCAAATATCATTGCCATACTGGCCTGCGGATCGCCTTCCAACACAGTCGATCCCAGATTGCTTACGCTACCAATGTCCAATAATTCAGGCAGGGGTTTGTTCAGTAAAAGTGATTTAATCATAATGTTCTCGTTCCAAATAAAATAATTTATAAATTGCCCAATGAATATTATTGATATCAATAAGTTAACGGCGACCTTTCCAAAATCCCGACGTTTGATGCCAAATCTTGCCCGCTGACACCATCAGATGTCGCAATTTATCTTTGCCAATAATATTTACGTGAGGAATTGAACTCATCAGATCATAACGCTCAGATCCTTCGCTCATCCCTTCGGCCAATACCTTACAAACGATATGGCTTGGCGTGACTCCGAAACCGGAATAGCCCTGCACATAGAACACATTATTGTGCTGCGGCAGAGAACCAATCTGTGGGAACAAGTTCGCACTGCAACACAACGGTCCTCCCCATGCCAGTTCAACCTTCACATCTTTCAGATAAGGGAAAACTTTCAACATCAAGTGGCGGTTCCAGGCTTTCAAATCAGATGGGATATGTTCAATGAAGGGGGTTGCGCTACCGAACAAGAGACGGTTTTCTTTCGTCACACGGAAGTAATCAATAACCGGACGAATATCACTGTATGCACCGCGAATCGGGCTGATTTTCTCAATCAAGTCATCCGGCAACACTTCCGTCATTAATTGGAAGGCATAAGTGTTGACCACCTTTTTATAAATATATGGCTCAAGACCACTATTAAGAAAGGCGTTACAGGCCCACAACATTTTATTAGCACGAACCGATCCCATCGCGGTACGAACCGTTACTCTGGGACCATATTCAATATTCAGTACCTGGCTGTTCTCAAAGAGTTTTACGCCAAGGTCTGTCGCCGCTTTTGCCTCACCTAGCAACAGGTTTAGAGAATGGACATGCCCACCCCCCATATGCTTCAACGCACAAGTATAAACATCAGAACCAATCACCTTTTTCACATCAGAGCCGGTGTAAAGCTCAATCTCTTCATCAGGAGAAACCGCCTTAAAATCTTGCAACCAGCTACGTAACGTCTTTTCCTGCCTCTTATTCATGCCAAGATAGCCATAACCCCGGCAGAGATCAGCATCAATATTATATTTAGCGATACGATCACGAATGATGCCGGCACCCAGATTACTGATCTGAAAGATCGTTTCCAACCCTCGCTCACCAATATAGCGTTTGATCACCTCCAGATCATGACCGATACCCGCCATAACCTGACCACCATTACGACCTGTACTGCCATAGCCAAGATGACGGCTTTCCAAGATCGCAATATTAGTGATACCTTTTTCCGCCAGTTCAAGCGCAGTATTGATACCGGAAAATCCACCGCCGATAATCACGACGTCTACATCCAGATCTTCTTGTAATGCCGGAAAACGAAGATCATATTTCTTGGTCGCAGCGTAATAAGTTAATGAATCAAGATGATTGTTCATGTGATAGCCCGATTAGCATCCAACATAATCACCGGATTATCTGTAGCGCAGAGTCACATCACCATGTCCCTTTAGGGATATTTGCAACACAGTTTTAACATTTGTGACTCAGGCAAAATAACGAGTAGGTGGCACCATAAACAGGCTAAAAAGCTCTGCTTGTGATCTGATTTGTAATTTTTGATAAATATTTTTCCGATGGTTTTTCACCGTCCCCGTACTGATAAAAAGTTTCTCAGCAATCTGTGGTGAGCCTTTACCTTGCAATATCAACTCCACAATCTCACATTCTCTCGGAGTCAAGGCATAACGAGTCTGAGTATCCAGATAAACCATTTCAGCAGAAGGGGCTTGCTGCGTCATATCATCATGTAATCGCGCTACACTGCGGATAATTTCCAGTGTAGTTTTCAAGTTTTTCCGATGCTGTTTCTGGATGAAAAATGGCTGATTTTCCTTACCAAAAAACAGGCCAAGTTGCCTTTGGGGAGAGAGCTTCAGTAAAACCCCCGTTTCATCCTGCCAACCAGTTTTACGATAAAAATTCAGATAATAATCAGTATGATAAAACCCTGAAGGGACTAGTTCCCGTAAAGTAAATAGATCAGTGTCAGCCCCATCTATCAAGGCTTGATAGAACGGATCTTGCAGATAAGCGCCCTGTTGATAAATCTGATTTATTGCATCACTGTTTTTCTTCTCGGTTTTACTCAAACAACGCGGAGAAGAACCTTGTTCAAAGGCATAAACAATGGCGTTATCAAAAGTAATAAATTGTTCCAGCCAAGTCAGTAAATTAGGATAAAATTCACTGGTTGCCACCGATTCAATCACTGTTGATAATCTATCTACATGAATATCCATTCAAGCCCTCGCAATTATTCATAAATTAATAATAAATCCGAAGCAGATATTGCTCGCCAATTCCATAGCGAAACTATATAAAAATCACACTTAAACTGGCTCCACAACTCAATTATCGTTTATGTGTTAATCAAATCACAATTATGAAACATTTTACTAATTATTTATGAGAGCACCCACCCAGATCTAAGATTTTGTCACGGAATAGACGTTTTAACTGGATTATGCTCATTTTTTATATCACTTTCTCTGGCAAGGAGTAAAAATGACCACCAAAAAAATTATTCTTGATTGCGATCCGGGACATGATGACGCTATTGCGATGTTATTGGCGCATGGCAACCCTAATATTGAGCTATTAGCCGTCACGACAGTTGTCGGGAATCAGACACTGGATAAAGTCACTCACAATGCGCTGGCGATAGCGCATATTGCTGGTATTACCGGTGTGCCCTTTGCCGCAGGCTGTCATCGGCCATTAGTTCGCGAGCTCGAAACGGCATCGGATATTCACGGCGAATCTGGTCTGGGTGGCGTGAAGTTGCCTAAACACTCTCGAACTCTGGATCCTCGCCACGCCACTGATCTGATTATTGATACTATTATGTCTCATCCGCCCAAAACGGTGACTTTGGTTCCCGTTGGCAGCTTAACCAATATTGCTCTCGCCGTCCGTAAAGCACCGAAGATCGTTGAACGGGTAAAAGAAGTGGTATTAATGGGCGGTGGATATCACACGGCTAACAGAAGCGCAGTAGCAGAATTCAACATCAAAACCGATCCAGAAGCGGCACATATTGTTTTCAATGAAAAATGGCCATTGACGATGGTCGGCCTGGATCTAACGCACCAAGCACGGGCCACGCCAGAAATCACCAAAGCAATTTCACGTATTAATACCAAAGCGTCTCAATTTGTCGTAGAGCTACTGGAGTACTATGGTGAAAGTTATCAGAAGAGACATGGTTTCAACTGCCCTCCAATACATGATCCTTGTGCCGTCGCCTATATTATTGATCCTACAGTGATGACAACGCAAAAAGTCCCCGTCAATATTGAACTGAATGGTACCTTAACTGTGGGAATGACCGTAGCGGATTTCCGTTATCCACCATCAGAAGATTGCCATACCCAAGTTGCAATCAAACTCGATCAACAGCGATTCTGGCAATTGATTATTGATGCGTTGAAAAACATCGGCGATACCTGCGATTAAGATGGAAAATAATCACAGGTAGGGAACGATAATAAAGCCGTTATTTTCACTATTAAACGGCTTTTAACACCGCTCTAAGTCGCGGATATCGACGAGCCAAACGCCAACGCAATCTAAATCCACGGGCATTTTTCCAAATCATTGACCAAATACCGCGCTCAAACAATTCATGCACCATTTGTTGTTTTATCGTAGAGGATTCTATCTCATTAATCGTATGCAAAATCCCTAGCCCTTCTTTCGCAATCTGCCAATGACACGCCGGAGCCTGCTTGACTTGCTGTGGATAACGCTGATTAATCTTATTCAGCATCTCCAAGATTTTCATATAGTGATGTGCTGTTCTTACCTTAATACCATCATCCGCAGGAACATGGGACACCGAAGCGGCGTGAATCAGATAATCATAAAAAGATTCATCAATATATTGCACCCGATTTGCCGTCAACAAGAGTTCTGTTGTCCACGGAATATCCTGATGATGCAACCCCGGTTCAAACTGATAATGATGTTTTGTCAGAAAAGCCCGTTTGTAGATATTCAGCCAAGTTACATGCAGGAATTTGCGTGAACTCAGTGCTTGTTGCAACCATTCTGGCCCGCTCAAAACCGCGGTAGAAGAGAGGCGCTCGGAAGGAAAAATCTTTCGAGCAGGCCGACCATCATCATAAACATAATGACCGTTGCAAGTAGCAATATCCAAATCATTATTCTGAGCAATCTCTAACAGCCGGTTATACATACCCGGATAAATGACATCATCAATATCAGGGAAAGCCACATAATCACCTCTGGCTTTCGCTAACCCCGTGTTACGGGCAACAGAAACTCCTTGATTCTTCTGCGTGATAATTTCTGTCTTTGGGAATTTTTCGGCATATTGCTCAATAATCTGGCGACTATTATCCGTTGAACCATCATCAACCAAAATTAATTCAAAATCAGTTAGCTTTTGCCGAGATAAATTGACAAAAAACTGCGGTAAAAACCGTTTTCCATTATAAATAGATACGACAATGCTGAGTTTTAGTGATATAGACATAAAATCAATATATTCCTTTAGCCCAAAGGTGTTATTTTATTATATTGAGATCATCTGGATATTTATCAGAAAAATAATTTCCACATATAAATATAAATCCAATAAATATTCATTACCTTTACATTATACCTAAAATGATTTATAGTGATTTTTATTTCAAATTGTTATCATTGATATACACTATATAATCAAACACATCCAGATAATTTATCTTTTAATGCTACCTCTATTGCCAATTAATTATTCTATAAATATCGCCATTAATAACTTTTACCGTTCACATTTATCAATAGCCGATATTTTCACCAATATTACCGTTGAAACCAATAATAGTTCAACCGCAGTTAAACAATTATTCACTACATTTCACATCAACTAATATAATGATGTTATTGTTTATCTTTGGCTTTAGTACAAAGCAGATAATAATATTTGCAATGAAGCTAAGCTGATAACGCGTACTACCTTAGGTCATACACAACATTTTATTGCTTCCCGTGCATTATGTTGGGTTTTACCGGACCCTAGATTTTCATCTTCCACTCCCTAGAAAAGGAATCTAATATTATGAAAAAACAGGAAAAGATAGCCTCTCGGTCAATTATTACCGCCAGTTTGCTGACACTAATAACGGGCTGTAGCCATATGGAAAAAATCCATATGCCAGAAGAAAACAAACCCGTCCTTTCTACTAAGCTGGACATCCATCAACCAACATCGATCATTGTTCCTGTCACTATCTCCGGTAAAAAATATCAATTCTTGCTGGATACTGGCGCCAGTTATACCTTCATCGATAATAAGCTGGCAAAAACGCTGACACAAACCACACCAGAATCAAAAATACCGGTTACATTCCACCGTATGCTATCCGATGGACTGGTTACAACCAGTGAAAAACGCTTACACAAAGCTGATCTAACATTATGGCAACCCCTGGCAATTATCCTAGGTAATCATACGGTGCCGGGTTCTGATCCCTGGATTGGCATTGACATGAGTCTCTTTAATCAGTCCCTTGGTCAAGAACTGGATGGTATTCTCGGAATTGACACTTTTCGTCAGTTAAACTGGGAAATAAATAACCTGAACCATACATTGACAGTATGGCGCCATGCGCCTTCAATCCTAAATTATCAACAATGTGAACCTTACAGTGATAGCTACGGCAAATCCCCCGCAATCCAGATCTCTAATGTCGTTTTTAATATAGATACCGGGGCTGATTACAGCTATGTTTCTAAGGAATTTATTGAATATCTGAAAAAAGAGCACAAAGATAAAATTTCTGAAGGAACCAGTGTCAAATACGCGTCCGCCGGTGGGCTTGATAGTAGCAAAGAATACCTGATTGATGGTTTGTATTTACAGCAACTGCCGGTAGGTCGTCTGAAAATTGGCGAAAATAAAAATGATCTCTACAATCTTGGTATGAGTTTCTTCTCGCGTTTTGATGATTATCTGTTTATCCCAAATAAAATGCTGCTCTGCTTTAACGCCAAAAATTTCACCCGTTATGACAACCCACTACTTCGCACAATTGCAATCCGCTATTTTAATAACAAAGTAGAAATATTTTACAACGATCCAAAAGATATTGAAAAATTTGGATTAAAGAACGGTGATATTGTACTGGAAGTTAATGGTCAACCAGCCCTTCCCAAGGATATCACCTATCTTCGCAATCAGTTGTCAGAGACCCCATCGGGTAAATTGACCATAAAAATTGAACGAGATAACACCCAGAAAATTATCACCATTTAATAAAGCTATTTATTGAGGGAGATATAGGTTCTTCCTCAATAAACTTATTCAAATGGGCAGAAGGGATTTATGGAAGCCTCCATGTCTGCTTTTTCTGGGCGGCCAAATACTCAACCAAATCACCATAGGTAATTTCCTCCAATAAAAAGATTAAGGTAAGAAAATTTCTAAGAAATGAAGGGGAAAGCAACTGTTAGCCTTTTGATTTAGTGCTGAAATCAAACAGATCTGTTAGCTCAATCTGTAAACCATTCGCAATAATATTGATGATTTCCAGCGTAGGATTTCTAACCCCACGCTCAATACCGCTGATATACGTCCGGTCGATTCCACATTTATCGGCAAAAGCTTCCTGAGACATGCCAGACGATTGCCTGAAATACCTAACTCTTTGTCCAAAAAGAAATTTTACAGCATTTGGCTTTTTCATCCGATAAGTATCGAATTATGTTACTTATCAGACCACGGACTATGAGTCACTTTTTGCGACAAGTTATGTTATCATATGTGACTTATAGTCTACTATGTAACGACTTACCTTTTCATATCAAAGTTATCCGTAACGCAGAGGATTAATAATGAAAAATCAGGACTGGCACCCAGCAGACATTATCGCCGAGCTGAAAAAACGGGGAACATCATTAGCCGCCGTTTCAAGAGAGGCAGGGCTAGCATCATCTACCCTTGCTAATACCCTGCAACGCCGCTGGCCTAAAGGTCAACGGCTTATTGCCGAAGCTTTAGATTGCGATCCCGCTGAAATATGGCCTTCGAGGTACACAAAGTAAGTGGCTGTAGAGCAAAACGAGGCAGTTTATCAACAAGATAAGCTGCCTCAATCTACTTTATACCACTCGGTAAGAATAATGATTACTTGTAACTGCTTGCATTTATCTTTTCCTGCTCGCAATCCATTTCCTCATGCGAACGTAAAAAATAAGGTTGCCTTTTGTTTTCACGAAATACATACTTTTAATGTGTACTTAAAGTGTGTTTTTGAGGTGTGCTATGAAGCATAGAGTTAACGTAACGGTTGATAAAGAAAATTATCTGATCCTGAGTTCAGCCGGTGTAAACATTTCAGGTTTTGTTAATGAAATCATGACCAGAGAAGCTCAACGAATCAAAGCTGAAAGTTGGAAAGCAGATAATCGCAAAGGAATGGAAGAAGTTGCTCAATTTATTGAACAATATGGCTCATTTGCTGATGAAAACAGGAACTGGTAAATGCAATTTATTGTTTATCAATACAAACGGAGCGAAAGCAAATACAGTATGTTTGTTGATGTACAAAGCGACATCATTGAAACACCAGGAAGGCGTATGGTTATTCCTTTGGTTGAAACGCATCATTTTTCAAGCAAGGTGAGTCGTCATCTATTTCCTATAGTGCAAATCAGAGATGAAAATTACCGACTTTTAACAACAGAACTTTCGAGTGTCTCAGAAAGCGTAATCGGAGAGAAAATCACTGATGTGAGCCAACGGTCATCTGATATCAAAGATGCGCTTAATCTCTTGTTTTGGGGAATTTAACAGAAACGATTCAGATCCGTGACTGTAACAACAGAATAAAATCTTCTAACGGAGGAGAGACGATAAAACAACAAGAATGAGTAAAAACTCAATACTCAAATAAAATCGACTAACTCTTTTTCTCTGCGTCAAAGTCAAACAGATCTTTTAATTCGATCTGTAAACCACTTGCGATGACATTAATAACTTCAAGCGTGGGATTCCTGACGCCGCGTTCGATGCCGCTGATATAAGTGCGATCAAGCCCACATTTATCGGCAAAAGCTTCCTGAGACATACCAGATGCCGTTCTGATATATCTAACTCTTTGCCCAAAAATGGATTTTATAGTGTCAGGTTTTTTCATTCGATAAGTATCGAACGGCGTTACTTATCAAACCACGGACTATAAGTCACGTTTTCCTGTAATTCATGTTACTAATATGAATTACCGCAAAAATACGATGAATGATGTTTTTAATAACCACATGATCGATTAAAAAGTTCGACATCATGGCACAAAAGGCATATATAACTTCTCTTAGCATTGACTTCCTTGATCTCTATAAACACTATCGCCTTTGTCTGGAAAGGCACCAAACAAACATAACGTTACAAAGGAAAAATATGAAAAAATTTTAAATAAATTTGCCAATCTAGCCGCAGGTATTATCTTAATCTTTATTTATTAAGCACGATTTTTGCGCGTATAAGCCGCTAATACAGTACGTTCTGACTGTTCCAGATAGCTTTTTAACTCAGAGGCCGCACTTTCTGGTTCACCTTTCTCAAGTAACGCAAAAATATGGGCATTCTGATCAATATAAGGAGCATAAAAAAGTTCAGGATCGTTCAGATAACCAAAAGCCAGACGCAATTCCGCAGAAATATGCCCATAGAATGTTATCAACCGTTCACTGTCAGTAAGTTGAACAATAGCGGAATGAAACGCCATATTTGCGGTTCCAACACCGATCCAGTCCTGAATATCACGACACTGTTTCGCCATTTCAATTGCCCTACGCATGTGTCCAACCGCAGGATGCATAGGGTAAGACTGCTCTAATGCCTGACATTCAATAAGCCGTCGGACTCGATAAATATCAATAATAGAAGCGATACTCGGTGTGGCGACGAAAACACCACGGTTAGGTTCATATCGCAGTAACCCTTCCTGAGTCAGTATCCGAAAAACCTCACGTAATGTATTACGCGATATCTCAAGCTGTTCGCTCAAAACCGTTTCTGACAGTCGTTGACCGGGTGATAGCTCTCCAATAATCAGCTTTTGCCGGATAATATCTGTTACTTTTTCACTTAATATCTTAGGAGCGGAATTATCTTTTTTCATAATGGTTAGTCGAAAGGGCGTATGATGACCCAATCCAGCCACGAATTACCAGTCTTAAAGCAATAAAAGGATGGCAGGAATCTTCACACATTCACCTACTGTCAGCAAGCATAGGGATCTAACCCGCTTACTGTTTTCTACGCCAGAATGATTATTGCCTCATGATAGTGCATTAAACGCACCATAATAGAGCATCATTATTGTAAACAGTGATCTGCATTTCATTTCCATAATAAAAAAATAATTTATTTTGCCTATTCTTTCGCCTCACTCTATTTATTGTTCAACAATATAAAAATAATACTTTAACAATAAATGAAAATTATCCAACGATGGTACGCATATTGCTTAGATATAAATTTATCTACCACACAGGAATTCAGCCTATGACGACACAGCAAGCAACCGCAATTTTTATCTACCGAGGTGAGACAACATGCAACAGATCGTGAATCTATGGCCGTTGATTGGTATCGCAGTTATTGTCGTGGGTTTTTTACTTAGGTTTAATCCAGTATTGGTGGTAATTGTCGCAGGGATCATCACCGGGCTGGCAGCACATATGTCGATCACAGAGATTCTGGAAAAGCTAGGTTCCGGCTTCCTCAATACCCGAAATTTGCCACTAATTTTGCTGTTGCCGCTGGCAACTATCGGCCTTTTGGAACGGCACGGTTTAAAAGAGCGGGCTCAGACCTGGATTAGCAATATTAAAACAGCAACCGCAGGACGTTTGCTAATCATCTATCTGTTTATTCGTGAAACAACCGCTGCACTAGGGCTGACCAGTTTAGGAGGACACCCACAAATGGTGCGTCCCTTGCTGGCGCCGATGGTCGAGGGAGCGACGGAAAACCGTCATCATGACCTGCCTGACGATGTACGTTATCGCCTGCGGGCCATGTCGGCAGCAACCGACAATGTTGGCCTGTTCTTCGGTGAGGATATTTTCGTCGCCTTTGGCGCAATCATCTTTATGCATAACTTTATGCTAGAGTCTGGCGGCATCCAAACAGAGCCGCTACATATCGCCATGTGGGGAATTCCTACCGCCATCTGTGCTTTTCTGATCCACGCTTTCCGCTTGTCTCGTCTTGATCACCAGATCGCTGCCAAACTGGCAGCACTGAATGATATGGACAAAAATCGAAGGAAGGTGGAGTAATGTTTCAGCAACAGTATCTTTATTGGCTGGCAGGCGTGATTCTGTTAGCTGTGGCAGTAATGTCCTGGCGTGACCACACCAATCCTCGCCGCCTGACCACCAGCTTGTTCTGGGCGCTATATGGCATCGTGTTTCTGGTAGGCGACTGGACTTACCGCTTAATAGCACTATGGGCAGACAGCGAAGCCGAAGCCCAAAAGATGTTGCATATCAGTGTGGGGCTGATCGTCGTATTGATGGCACTGACGGCAGGTTTTGGCGGTGTACGATTGGGTAGCTACCCTCAACGCACACCTCAGCAACGGCAGGAAAGCGCCTCCCGTTTGGGTAATCGTCTATTTCTTCCCGCACTGGCAATCCCTATCGTCACGGTGACAGGCGTATTACTGTTTAACCACGTTCCTGGATTACAACAAGCTCTGTTCGGTACCGGCAACCATGCCACGCTGGTGACGCTATTTTCCATGACAATCGGCTGCCTAGTCGGATATGGCATTGCACTAAAAATGACGCGTGAAGGCGTAGCTCAATCAACCCAAGAAGCGCGTCGCCTGCTGGACGCTATCGGCTGGGCGTTTATCCTGCCACAGATATTAGCGACGTTAGGACTATTATTTACCGTAGCAGGTGTCGGTACCGCCATTTCTCACCTGACAGAGCACTATTTGGCAGTAGATAACCGATTTATCGCGGTGGCGACATACATACTCGGCATGGCGCTATTGACGATGATCATGGGCAACGCCTTCGCCGCGTTCCCGATTGTCACCGCCGGGATCGGCATTCCCATTCTGGTACTGCAACATGGCGGCAATCCGGCGGTTATGGCCGCCATCGGCATGTTCTCTGGCTATTGTGGCACATTGATGACCCCAATGGCCGCAAATTTCAATATCGTTCCGGCCGCGCTGCTGGAATTACCCAATCGCAATGCGGTCATTAAAGCACAAACTCCTACTGGAATAACGCTGCTGATTACTAATGTTTTTTTGCTCTATTTTTTGATGTTTTTGTAAGGAGATCCCATGAAAACCGTTCTAATTACCGCTTTTGAACCTTTTGACAATGAAACCATCAATCCATCGTGGGAGTCAGTCAAACAACTGCAAAACCAACAACTATCTGGAGCACATATTGAGACACGACAGCTCCCATGTGTATTTAACACTTCTCTAACTTGCCTATGCACTGCCATTGATGAGATACAACCTGAACTGGTCATTGCGGTGGGACAAGCAGGTGGCAGACCAGATATCACGGTGGAACGCATAGCGATTAACATCAACGATGCACGTATTCCCGATAATCAGGGCAATCAACCCATTGATACCCCTATCGTGGCAGCAGGACCCGCTGCCTATTTCGCCACCCTGCCGATTAAAGCGATCGTCAGTGGCCTGCAAACCGCAGGGCTCCCCGCTTCGATTTCACAGAGTGCTGGCACATATGTCTGCAACCATGTCATGTATGGCCTACTACATCATCTGGCACTGACTTATCCCAAAGTACGTGGTGGATTTATCCATATTCCCTACCTGCCTGAACAGGCGGTAAAACACCCCGGTACACCAAGTATGACGCTGGAAACAATAACAACAGCCCTGAAAATCGCTATCAAGCAAGCATTAGAAAACAGTGAGGACATAGTTACTGGCGGAGGAACGATTCATTAATTCAGCGTCTATCGGCGTAGCGGATGCTATCTGTAGAACTGATAAGCATCCTGAATTTTTTACTCCTTTTTTGAATATCACTTTATTGAAGTCACGACTATGAACATTATTGATTTAAACAGTGATCTTGGCGAAAGCTTTGGTCAATGGAAAATGGGCGATGATAACGCCATGCTGAGCATTGTCACCAGCGCCAATGTAGCGTGCGGATTTCATGCGGGTGATCCTGCCGGGATCCTTCAAACTTTAAAAGCTGCCCGTGAAAATCAGGTGATTATTGGTGCTCATGTGTCTTATCCAGATCTTGTCGGATTTGGTCGCCGTAATATGGATGTTTCCAGCAATGAGCTGATCGCGGATGTTATTTACCAGATTGGCGCGTTAAAAGGTTTGGCAGCGGCGGCAGGAACCACCGTAAGTTATGTTAAACCGCACGGTGCACTGTATAACACGATTGCCCATGATGAATACCAAGCCCTTGCCGTTATTACGGCGATTCGCGAAGTGGATGACAATTTAGCGCTGGTTGGATTAGCCGGCTCAAAAATATTGGATTTAGCGAGGGAAAAAGGCTTGCGTACCGTTGCGGAAGCCTTTGCTGACAGAGCTTACACTCCACAAGGCACGCTAGTTTCCCGCCGGGAAAAAGGGTCTGTGCTTCATGACGCTAATCTCGTTGCCCGACGCATGTTGCAATTGGTGACCGAAGGGGGAGTTGAAGCCATTGATGGCAGTTTTACCCGTATTCAGGCAGATTCCATCTGTGTTCATGGTGACAGCCCAGATGCAGTAGAAATGGCACGTCAGGTGAAACTAACCCTGCAACAAGCCGGGATCACCGTACGCTCCTTTATTTAAATGCCCAGGAGTATCTAGTGCGTTTTTTACCTGTTAATTTAGATGCCATTATTGTCGAGCTTCATGATCTGAATGAAACGCTGGCGTTATTTGATTCACTTAACACCTGCTCTATTGCTGGCGTAGAAGAAATTATTCCGGCGGCCAGAACACTGTTGATTCGATTTCGTCCCAATGTTGTTTCCACCGTCAAACTTGCCAAAGAAATCAATGGCCGCAACCTGAATACACTGGATAGGACAACAGGGAAACTCGTTGAAATCCCGGTGTATTACAATGGTGAAGATCTGGCGGAAGTGGCAGAAATTCTCGGCATCACCACACAGGAAGTTATCAAGCAACATACAGAAAGTGAGTACACCGTTGCTTTTACCGGATTCGCCCCCGGGTTTGCCTATTTAGTCGCAGATTCAAACCATTTACATGTCCCTCGCCGAATGACGCCAAGAGCCCGCATTCCTGCGGGATCAGTTGGTCTGGCTGGAGAATTCAGTGGGATATACCCTCAAGCCAGTCCGGGAGGTTGGCAAATCATCGGTATCACGCCAGAGCGCATGTGGGATCTCTCACGTTCTCCCTCTTCCCTGTTACAACCCGGTTTCCGGGTACGTTTCAGAGATCAAGGCAAAGGTGCCGCAATCTCTATCACTAAACCCAAAACCCCTGTTGCCCCCATAAAGGACGTTCTATCTTCACAGGTTGATAAACACTCCTCGCTGGAAATCCTAACCACTGGAATACAAACACTTTTTCAGGATTTAGGGCGTTCAGGGCAAGCTAGTTTAGGTATTTCCGCTGCCGGCGCGCTAGATAAAACCGCGCTGAGAAGTGCCAACCGGATCGTCGGTAATCCTTCGGATAACGCATGTCTGGAAATTGTGCAAGGAGGATTAAGCTTTATTTCTCATGGCAATGTCATTATCGCTGTCACAGGTGCTGACTGCCCAATCACTGTTCAAACAGCATCTGGCCGCAAGTTTCAGGTTGCTGGCTATCAGCCTATTGATCTGAGTGAAGGTGATACAGTGACACTAGGAACGCCCAAAGCGGGAGTGCGTTCTTATTTAGCTGTGCGTGGCGGCTTTGCCAAGCAACCTATTCTCTCCAGCCTCTCTTACGATACGCTGGCACACATTGGCCCCAAGCCAATCGCTATAGGCGATATTTTGGATATTCTTACTGTGACGCAGGGTTGCGCGGTATCAATGGATGAAAGGCCGGCTTTTAATATGCCTACTTCTGACGATATCGTTACACTGGATATCATTCTGGGGCCGCGTACTGACTGGTTCACAACAGAAGCGCTATCCCTGCTAAAAAGCCAACTTTGGCAGGTTACACCACAATCTAATCGAGTCGGTATTCGCCTGTATAGCGACACACCACTGTCGCGTCTTAACCATAAAGAGTTACCGAGTGAGGGAACGACCACCGGAGCAATTCAGGTTCCCGCCAGTGGTCAACCAGTTTTGTTTTTAGCAGATCACCCTTTGACCGGTGGCTATCCAGTCATTGGTTCCGTTGCCAGCTACCATCTCGATCTTGCGGGACAAATTCCTGTCAATGCCCGTATCCGCTTCAACCCAATCACTGAATTTCACGAAATAAAAGAGAGCGATTGCTGCTCATGAGTACCGTAATCACCATGAATATTAAAAACCATCCCATGAAAAAAGTTTTGATTGCTAACCGCGGTGAAATTGCCGTCCGTATCATCCGTGCCTGCCGGGATTATGGTTTACAATCTATCGCCGTCTACGCTGATTCGGACATCAATGCACAACATGTACAATTGGCTGATGAGGCTTATAGTTTAGGTGGAAACAGCCCCACTGATACTTATCTTAATATTCCCCAATTATTGGATATTGCGAAACGTTCAGGTGCCGACATGGTACATCCCGGATACGGATTTCTGGCTGAACGGGCAGAATTTGCCCGTGCAGTTATTAATGCGGGGTTGATCTGGGTTGGTCCTGAACCAGAGACAATTGATATTCTGGGTGACAAAGTTAAAGCACGCAAAATTGCCCAACAGGTAGGCGCACCACAGGTTTCAGGTACAGAAGAACCAGTGAAAAACACAGAGGAAGCTCTGGCGTTTGCCGAACAATATGGCCTGCCAATTGCAATTAAAGCAGCATATGGCGGTGGCGGACGTGGCATGAAAGTGGCGTGGCGGCTCGATGAAGTCACCGAACTCTACAATTCGGCTGTTCGTGAAGCAACAGCGGCCTTTGGTCGTGGAGAATGTTTCATTGAACAGTTCCTGGATAAACCTCGTCATATTGAAGCGCAAATTCTGGCTGATAAACATGGCAATGTGGTAGTACTTGGTACACGAGATTGTTCACTACAACGGCGTAACCAAAAATTGGTGGAAGAGGCACCAGCCCCATTTTTGACCGAACATCAGCGCCAGCGTATCCATCAAGCGGCACAGGATATTTGCACCGCCGCTCGTTATATCGGAGCCGGAACAGTGGAATTTCTACTCAGTGTAGACGGCGCGATTTCTTTTCTGGAAGTCAATACTCGCTTGCAGGTCGAACATCCTGTCACCGAAGAAACCACAAGGATAGACATTGTGGTAGAACAATTTCGGATTGCAGAAGGTAAACCTTTATCATTGACCTCAACACCGATCTCTTTAGGCCATTCTTTTGAGTTCCGTATTAACGCCGAAGATGCAGGTAAAGGATTTTTACCGACGCCCGGAACCGTGACGGTATTTTCTCCCCCTTCCGGCCCAGGAATAAGATTAGATTCTGGTGTTGCAGCAGGTTCCACCATCCCTAGCACTTTTGATTCGCTGATGGCTAAATTGATTGTCACCGGACCAACCCGACAACAAGCTATTGCCCGTGCGCGACGTGCATTACAGGAATTCAACATTGAAGGCGTTGCATCAGTATTGCCTTTTCATCGAGCGGTAATGGAACATCCTGATTTTATTTCCGATGACACATTTAACGTTCATACACGTTGGATCGAAACTGATTTTATCAATGATATAAAAATATCTCCGCGTCAGGAAAATCATTATCAAGAAAAGGTAACACGTACTTTTATTGAAATTAATGGCCGTCGGCATGAACTGGGACTACCCGCCGGATTATTAAAAGGGCTTTCATTGCCTGATTCTAAGCAAAATTTCATCACTGAGAGCAAAGGTAGTGAAGCTGAGGAGACAATAGCAGTATCGAATCCCGTCTCAGCACCAATATCCGGCGTTTTACAATCCTGGTATGTGCAGGAAGGTGATGAAGTTAAACAAGGTGATGTCATTGCTGTCATGGAAGCAATGAAAATGGAAACGCAACTTACCGCACATCGTTCTGGGAAAATCGTTATCTATGCAGAAGAAGGCGGTTATCAACAGGCAGGAAATGTGCTGGCAAGTATTAACGATGATTAATAATGATGATATACCTGTTATCTTTCAAGTTGCCTCTTTGTTGGCTGCATTCGCTCCCTTGCCGTCGCGATGCACTTGAAATCCATAGGGTATAATCGCCAAATTAGTCAAAATTAATTGGCTAATTTGACACATAAATTCACATTGCTCAATACAACATCAAATTGTGCGGATAATTTCCGCATAATTTTAATGAAGAGATTAAAATTAAAATGCAAGCAATACCGTGAAAAAGAAGCTAATTAAATCATTTATAAGTAGGAAAAAATAACTATTAATGGCAATATCTCTAACCATTTCATTAATATTGTAAATAAGATAGATAAATCATTACACAATTTAACATTTGTTTATTTGTTATATCTAATGAATTATGAATAAAATTATTTTGTTTTTATCCAGAAGAATATTTATAAAATATTTTCAATATCATACATTTCAATTAAAAATTTAAAAGTCATTCAAGTTATTAATAAACATGAAAATATTTCAATAAAATTAAAAACAACGATAACATAATTTACTAATGATTATTAAGTGATAACAGCCATATATATTTATCTAGCGAATGACAAACAGTGTGATAATTTGTGACTATTTTTACATATATTTAAACAATAAGAAATCATTAACTCATTATAAATTATCAGTTATAAATAGTGTATGAGTTTATTTTTCACATTTGACAATATAAATTCACTCACCAAACAAAAATAAAACTCATAATTAAAAATATATAATTATATCAACAAGATAATATTACTTATTTAACACCCACTCATATCCACATAATAATTACGCATATATCATATACATCTATTTGAATAGTATATAAACTCACTATTACAACAACATCATAATATTAAATAATTAAATTGTTTTACATTCCCTTTACAATTATCAACATAATGTAAAACTATAATAAATTCATATACGATTTTACAAACACATTTTTATATAGATTAGCATCACAAATTCAACATTACGCAACAAAATAATAACTCAAATAATTGCAATTACCATTAAACAGAATACTATATTAATAGTGAAATAAAATTTTCATTTACAATATTTTCCTAATAGTTCAAAAGAAAACCAAGATAAAAAATAAATTCAGAAGCATTGATTAAAAAGGAAAAATATTCGTTACTTTAAATTATAATAATAGTGGCGAATGAATAACCAGGAGAACAATGTGAGAGCAAACGATTACGAGTTGATGACCGCGCCAAACAGCGCACCCGTAAAAATGTGGACTCATGGCGTACCCGTAGAAGCAGAGGCTCGTGAACAACTATTAAATACAGCAAAAATGCCGTTCATCTTCAGTCATTTAGCCGTTATGCCTGATGTACATCTTGGTAAAGGTTCAACCATCGGCAGTGTCATCCCGACTCGTGGGGCGATTATTCCATCCGCAGTAGGCGTAGATATCGGCTGTGGCATGATGGCAGTACGTACCTCATTGAATGCCAAAGATTTACCGGACAATCTATATGCTATCCGCCATGCTATTGAAATCGCCGTACCACATGGACGCACGGTAAACCATAGCAGTAAATTGTCACCACAATTATGTGCAACAGGAGCAACACTTCGGCCAAAACGTGTTAGTCACACGTAAAGGTGCGGTCGCAGCACACCAAGGCGTCATGGGCATCATTCCTGGCTCAATGGGTGCGAAAAGCTTTATCGTACGTGGTCTGGGAAATGAACAGAGTTTTTGCTCATGCAGTCACGGCGCTGGCCGAGTATTAAGCCGCACAGCAGCGAAAAAACGCTTCACAATAGAGGATCAGAAGCGTGCCACGGCACACGTGGAATGCCGCAAGGACAGCGACGTCATCGATGAAATTCCGATGGCTTACAAAGACATTGAGGCCGTAATGGCCGCTCAGTCTTCACTAGTAGAAATCGTTCACACCCTGCGTCAAGTGGTTTGCGTAAAAGGATAATCAAGATGAAAGAAAAATTTGGTATCAGTGACATCATGAAGCAACACATATGCCAAAAACTGGCGCAACTTGAGACAGAGCTGCAAATACGAATACTCTACGCCTGTGAATCAGGTAGCCGCGGTTGGGGATTTGCCTCGACAAACAGTGATTACGATGTACGTTTTATTTATGTACATGCGCCATCATGGTACTTACGCGTCGATCCCTCTCGGGATGTCATTGAACTACCGATCAGTAACGAGCTGGATATCTGTGGTTGGGAACTGCGTAAAACTTTAGGGCTGCTGAAACGAGCCAACCCGACACTGATGGAGTGGGCAGACTCACCAGTAATCTACTACGAAGACGTGGAGTTCATGGCGGTACTACGTGCCCTATTACCAGACTATTTCTCCAACAACAGAGCGCGATATCACTATCTGTCAATGGCAAAGAAAAACTTTCGTAGTTACCTGAAAGGCGAGAAAATTCGGCTGAAAAAATACCTTTATGTACTACGCCCATTGCTGGCGGTACGTTGGATCGAAGCTGGTAAAGGTGTCCCCCCGATGCGCTTCGACACCCTACTGGCCGGAACTGTTACAGACGCAGCGCTGATGCAGGAAATACAGACTCTGCTTGCCATCAAACGTAACGCTGACGAAACGGAGTATAGCCCACGTTTTAAACACATTCATAACTTTATCTGCCGCGAATTAGATGATTCAGTTACCCGCTGCGAGCTCAAAGACAAAAAACACCTCCCAGATACCGAATTGGATTTACTTCTGATGCGCACAGTACTTCACCATAATAATAAAGAAGAAGGAGAATACATGTTAAAAAACGGATGAAAATCATATAAATATGACATTTCAGCAATAAAGTTAGATGTTTACTAAGAGCCAGAAAGCAGGGTATTCCACCCTGCTCCAGAAATAAATATATCAATTCTCTATTTTAAGATGGAAAATTTATGCAGCAGAAATAGATAGTTATAGAATCATTAACCTAAAATAATATGAGGTACAAATCGTGATGTATCCTTCGTGATCCTGCCAATATCCTCCCTAATCGATAGACCCGCAGGCGTATCATTAATAAGCCAACTACCGATGAGGACATGGATATTACCGATCTTTGGCAATGGGGTGTACTGCTGGACAATATAGCCCTCCTCACCGTAAGGACCATCTACTTCTTCAACCACTCTGCCATCTTGATGAATACTGATATTCGCCCCCTCACGGCTGAATATCGGCTTCATGACGTAATGAGTCAGATGCTTGGCTTTTGGATCATCGGCAAAATAAGCTTCAAGCAGATTTGGGTGTCCCGGAAACATCTCCCAAAGCAATGGCAAAATTGCCTTATTCGAGGTGATACATTTCCATATTGGCTCGAACCAGTTAACCCCCGCCGTAACCAAGTGTTGAGCGTATTCTTCACGAAACATGAACTCCCACGGGTACAACTTGAATATAGAATCAATGATCTTGCTATTACTATCCGCAAACTTACCACACTCGCTGAGTCCAATATCCTCAATGTAGACAAACTCAGTATGAATACCTGCATCTCTGGCACAATCAGCCATGTAATCGACCGTACCCTTGTCTTCCTCTGTGCCCTTACAGCAAGCAAAATGAAGCGTGTTGAATGGCAAAAAGGGTTTCAGTTCACAGAAGCGATCAACAAGCAACTCTTGTAGTAAGTTGAACTGATCAGCAGCATGAGGCAATTCACCACGGTTAACCTTATCTTCCAACCACAGCCAGCTAAAAAAACCATGTTCATAAATAGAAGTCGGTGTATCTGAGTTAATTTCCAATAATTTAGCCGGGTTTTTACCATCATAGGCAAAGTCAAGGCGACTATAGAGACTTGGATCTCTGCGCTTCCAAGATCCACGAACCAATGACCACATTGCTTCTGGAATTTGGAACTTAGCCATCAACTCATCACTGTTAACCACTTGCTCTACTGCTTGAAGGCTCAACTGGTGGATTTCCGCTGTCGGAGCTTCAATATGTTCTTCAATCTGCTTGAGAGTAAACTGGTAGTAACGGTCTTCCGTCCAGTACGGCTCATTATCGATTGTATGGAAACCAAACCCAAATTCTTTTGCTCGCACTTTCCAATCATGACGAGGTGTTGTTGGGATCTGAAGCATGACATTAACCCTTTGATAATGCTTATTTGAATCTTGGAAAAAATCATCGCACAAACACTTAATTCAGCAATAATGCCTCGATGCAAAACACTGATAACAAAAAGCCTGCTAATAAAATGTCAGCGCCGGTTAACCACCCCAACTGTATTTAGCGGAAGATATTGAACCAAAACCACCAGAAGACTTGGTAGTGACGATTGGCTTGCTATCATAGCCGCCAGAATAACGGGAATCGCTGCTTTTAAACCTCTGCTCCTTTTCACGTATCAAGCGCTCGCGATACATTCTCTCTTTATGCTTACGCGCTGAATAATCACCGATTTCATCAACGATCTCAGATGCGATATAAGCAGTTGATCGGGAGTTTAGTACAGGGTTTATACCTGCAACAACATTTGCATTCGTTCCAACTTGAGAAACTTCTCGTTTCTCCATTGGCAGGCGAACCGTCTCCAGCGGCTGCAAATAACGTCGGTTCATCTCGTACTGGATATTGCCAATATCGGAATAGACGCCAATAACCTTACCATCAGCGAAAAAAAGCTTACCGTACAAGTCGCCATAGCCTGATGTTGAAGTAAATAGTGGCTGGTAGAACACATTGCGATACTTTTCCGCAATGTCGTACTTGTTAAACTGTTCTGGTTTCACCTCCGCCATCATAAAGGCGGCCATCTTCGGGCGATAACCTACGGCCCCCGGCATTGCTTCACACTCACCGTACTCCAGCTCACACATAGCTTTCCGGCGAAATTTCTGCGAAGTACGCTCCGCTTCGCGTAATGCTGCTTGGTATGTAGTTTCACATTGAGCAGCGATCGTATTCTTCGGATTATTCTGACAAGACGCCAAATCCTTATAAACATGAATTGACAGCTCATCCGCCGATTGGCCACAACCAACGAGTGAACCGACACTGAGCGCCAATGACGTGAAGGAGAAACCACGCCAATATTTACGCTTACTCTCAATGTTAATGGCTGTGCTGCGCATTCTGCGCTTTTTATTCCCGTTCGTCATACAATCCCTAAATCAGTAAGTCATGCAGGCTGCGTTTAAAAGACCAACAGAAATTGACACCGCCGCCAGCACAACCGCGGCAGGGACCTCATTATTCTCAATGCGGGATACAATCTTTGGCATCATGAATATGCGAACCATGAAGAAGCCAGCAATCTGAGCCAACAGCGCAACAACACTCCACATCACGAAATCAATAACCCCCACAGAGTTGCTTGCTGCACTTGCAATGGCGATGCTGTAACCAACCAGCGCGCCACCAAGCGATATCGCAGCGGCACTATTCTTCTCTTCCTTAATAAGTTTCCATTCATCATGCGGAGTAATTATTGTGTAGATGAACTTGAAAACAATGAAAAAAACCAGCGCCAAACCAAAACACAAACCAAAATTGCCTACACCATGCATAAATTGAGTGAAAGCCTGTTCTTCATTTTCCAATGTGATCATTTATGCCACCACTTTAAAATCAGTTTGGTTAAGTTGAATACCGGTGCTCAGTACCATCAATCTATCCAGATGACTCCCTACAACTTTTTCTTCTCCCACAACCTGAAGTTCTTCTGTTCTGTTATGAGCAACCTGACGCGTATACACCATCACAAACTGATCAGTTTCGGTTATGTGACCCTCTTTACTGTAAGTTTTTTCGGTAACAGCCACAGGCTTAATGTTGTCCCATAACTGAGAGAACTGGGTACCATCGAGATCATATCGTCTGCTTGGTGTAACGATACCGTTTTCAATCAGCGCATCCCATTGAGCTTGTGAATCGATCGGTTTAGTTTCGTAAAAGTACCACAGGCTCACTTCCTTCACGCCGTCATCCCCCTCCCCTTCTTGAAGCACTTGAAGGTAACCTTCGTCATCTGTGTAATAACGAACCAAACGCACGTTATCACCTAAGTCGACAACACCAACGGAACATATAAGCTGAGTTGAAGCTGCATTTTCGATCGTTAGGTCAGATTCAATCAGTTTTAGCATTAGCGGGTCTATCTCAAGTGCACCACCAATACGCAAACCTAATACTTCCGGCACCTTTGGAACAACAGGCGCAACCGCCTTACCCCCGAATGCGCTCTTAAACGCATCTACGATTTTGGAAAGCATAGAAATATCTCTTGATAGGAAGATCCCACTTTAAAAAGCAGGATCTTGATTTAACAACTGGGTATTTACTTGCCAAGAATACGAGCAAGTTCATCTTCTGCGGACATAGAACTTGAAGTTATGCCAGCCTCTTTAAGCTTTTTATCCAGATCGCTAGAAGTCATACTATCGTGGAGCTCCTGCTGAGCCTCGAACTGAGCCGCTTTCTCAGCCTGACGTGACTTGATACGCTCAAGGGAATCAAGGGCAGTAGATGTTTTTGAAGAAGCGCCAACAACAGAACTGTGAGTCGCTGCCTGGGCTTTCTGCACCTGTTCAGTTGCCTTAACCAAATCAACTTGGTTCTCAAGCTGAGACACCTTCTTTTTCGCTTCTTGCACAGTGTGTCGGTGCGTCGTTTCAGCCTTCTGGAACGATTCAAACAACCCTTGTTCTCTTTCCAGTTCGTCACGCAAGGTCGCAACTTTCTGAGCACACTCCAGAGCAAGCCCATTATCACCTTTACCCGCAGCAGAGCGAGCATAACCCTCATACTCTGTGATACTGTTTTTGATATCTGAGACCTTTTTCTCTGCCATTTTTCGCTTAGCAATAATGCTAACCAGGCTTTCATCCGCACGGCGGATTTCTGCTTTTGCTTCTCGGATTTCCTGATCAAGAATCGTCAGTGCGTTGCCATCAGCAACAGCTTCTGCCGCGTTATTTACCGTTCCTTTAATTGCCTTAAAAAGCTTTTTCCACACGTTCATTAATATTTGCCTCTATATTGTTATTTTAGGAACTCAGAATACGCATCAAGAAGTTCAGTGATGTTGGCAAACAACGTAGAAACTTCGATGACAACGCTTTCTTGTTTTGATTCTGATGACAATGAACCAAAAGCGGTATAGTAAGATTGACCATCTACTTTAGTTATTCCAACTGAAGTCAGAGGAATCATCTTGTGCGTTTCTAAAATAAACTGATTTAAAGAAGCGGGATCTAAAACATTCTCTTCTGAAAACAGTAATGCTTCCACTGTAATTTGCCTGCCACAAATAGCCAGATGAGCTTTAATTCCGTCTTCGTTAGTAATTGCAAGACATTCACCTATTTGCTCTACACTCCAGTTGTTACCGGATTCATTAAGAGCTTTAATCACTTGATTTAATTCCAAACTATCTACTCCACTGGTTTGTTTTATCATTAAAATCAGTATATTAAGTTTAAATTATCATCAGATTAAACATTTTTCAATAAGTATTGTATTAAAAGCGCACAACACCTTAAATACTGCATATTCACTAAACAGGGTTAAAATTTTATACCATTTGCTAAGTGACCTTTTAATACCTAAATACCACCTGCACAGAACACTATGAGAGAGCTCGCATGTAAAAACTCAACCCACTGGATGATTAAAACCACGCTTATACTAAGGTTGGTTACCTACAGCTTAAACGTATAACCGTGGACAAGATAAATAGAGAATTACGGGGTAAAATAAAAATTTCCAGTAAAATCAACTTAGGTTAATAAAAATATCCATTTTGGTTATCCGTTTACTCAAGCTAATATCGAAGCTAAAATATTTTTCATCATCCCGTTTATCTCCGATATAAAAAACCTTTTCTACTTATTAGTGCTTTTCACATTTAACAGAGATTAACTTGTACATTAAGTTTAAGGTTTAATTCTTATTTACCATTATAACCTTTTTACATTTTCATTATTTTTCATCGAGGTACTTTTTAACTACAGATACTTCGGTTGACCAAATCAAGCTTAATCGCACTTTAACTCACTTTCCAAACATACCGATTAAACACCTTTTCGGTCAATCCCAACCAAAAAGCGAGTACTTTACCCGCAATCTGCGGCTCCCTTCATTTTTAAGGAAGCCCGTTTTAATCATTCTTTAATGTGAACAGATTTACCATTAAAGGTAACAACCTGCCCGGTTATAGCTTTGTAACGTTTACGGGTTTCTATCTGACCGTTTACTTCAACCAGACCTTCAACAATAACCGCTTTAGCGCTAGCGCCGCTTTCGCTCCACCCTTGAAACTTCAACAGATCACATAGCGCCACATGAGGATGGCCTTCTAAATAAAAAATTTCCATTAACAACCTTCAATTTTTTCCACATCATGGTATTCCTCGCAGGCTTGCAAGGTATTCTGGATAAGTGTCGCGACTGTCATTGGGCCAACCCCCCCTGGAACCGGAGAGATCCAGCTTGCACGCTCTGACGCGGTTTCAAAATCAACATCGCCGATGACTTTTCCATCTTCCAGACGATTAATTCCGACATCAATAACAATAGCGCCAAGTTTAATCCATTCACCAGGGATAAAGTTTGGTCTACCAACCGCCACAATGAGCAAATCTGCGTGCTCCACATGGTGGCGTAAATCTTTAGTAAAGCGATGAGTCACCGTGGTGGTACAGCCAGCCAATAACAACTCCAGGCTCATTGGGCGACCAACAATATTTGAAGCGCCGATAACGACGGCATTCAGCCCATAAGTATTAATTCCACAACGCTCAAGCAACGTTGCGATACCGCGCGGAGTACAGGGACGCAGCTTTGGAGCGCGTTGACACAAACGACCAATATTATAGGGATGGAAGCCATCAACATCCTTATCAGGCTGGATACGTTCCAGAACTTTGACATTATCAATACCGGCAGGTAAAGGGAGCTGAACCAAAATACCATCAATTTCTGAATCATTATTAAGCTGATCGATAAGATTCAACAACTCGGCTTCACTGGTGGTATCTGGCAGGTCATAGGAACGGGAAACAAACCCGACTTCCTCACAGGCACGGCGCTTGCTTGCGACATAAATTTGAGAAGCCGGATTTTCGCCGACTAAAACAACGGCAAGACCAGGAGCGCGTCTTCCCGCAGCAACACGTTGTTGAACACGCACTGCGACTTCACTTCTGATTGTCTGCGCAATCGTTTTCCCGTCAATAATTTTTGCTGGCATGTACGAATAAATCCATAAATCAAACATTGGGATATCGCCTATTTTGTCAGAACATGAACGTGCTGTCAGTTTTATTGATAATCAGAAAATAGCCAGATGAAGATTTATAAGCAGAAAAGCCATTGACTCAATGGGTTTCACCGTATAATCTCTCCCCGCGTCAAAGCATTACTGATGCAGCTCATCTCTCAAGATGCGCCCTTAGCTCAGCTGGATAGAGCAACGGCCTTCTAAGCCGTAGGTCACAGGTTCGAATCCTGTAGGGTGCGCCAGTAAAATCAAAGAGTTACCCGCATTTCTGCGGGCGCTGTTAGGAAAACGGATGCTCTAACAGGTGCTGTTAGAGTTTTGTTCTTTTACCCATGCCTCATATATATTTTCAGACCACCCAATGAAACGTCCCTCCTGGAGTTTTTTCTGGCTTAGGGAATTCATTCCGCTTTGCCCACATTCTCCACAATGTGGGGTGGCTTTTCCCCGTCAGCCTGCACATTTCTTTAAGTCCAATGTACCTTGTTGCCATTCGCTTACTCCTTTCTATAACTAACCGCCAAAACTGCTTTAGCCACTAATATCAGAATTACTTCATCTTCCCATACAGCCTCAAATATCAGACTACTTATCTCCCAAACTTATCACCCTAGTTCTTAGGTAATACAGGATATCATAGGAACGTTCGTTTAATATTTAAATTGAACTGATTGTTATTATAAATAATAACATAATTACCCAAATCTATTTTCACACTTCCTTGCCAATATCTAGAAAGTATTATTATCAACTTTCATTACAATATTTTCGCATATATCTCTCTGAGCTAACGAATATAATTCTACAAAACAATGACTACAGCGCACTGAATCATTGGTTAACGGATATTCACTAAATAACTTATGGGATACTCTGGAATTGTACCTTCATAAATAACACATTCTGCTTTTCAATCAACTTTATCTTCCCAGTCAACCCCATTTTCTGTTATAGAAAACCGACAAATTCGGCTAAATCTCTAATTTGCTCTGCACTTATTAGTCTAATTCAGCACATAAAAATAAAAGACTAATGATAACTACTATAATTAACATTTTAATTTTTAAAGTTTTTAACGTAAGAAATATCTCTATTTTGCACAATTAATCACAAAATAGAGATATACTTGAGATTTGATGAAATTTTTTAAATACTCTCTAACTTACCTTTCGGTAATAATGCGATTTCTTTACCTAGATGACATTCTTTCCATCTTTTTATTAGGGTAGCCACACATGGATTTCCTGCTAATTGATTCATACGAACCCAATCTACATCTAGTAAAGCACACAGTAGTGCAACATCTAATTTACCTTGCAGGGCATGCCATTGCCTGATGCTAGGTTGTCTCTGAAGCTGAGCCTTAGGTGAAGATAAACCACCAACAACAAAGTAGTGTTGTTCATTGTCATACCACAATCGTTGTATTCCCGGAACATTTCGCAACCAACCTTTTATATCTTTCAATGGCTTATCAAAAACCCGAGATAAAAGGCTATCCCATGACGAGATAAGCGAAGTACTAGCTGTCTTTTTAGGCTGAGCATTTCCTTTCAAAACCGAGTTCTGCTTTTTTAACCACCTTGAAAAAACTGCTTGCTTAATTGTTTTGTAATCTGTCTTATCAATATTATTCCGCATCAAATCCGCTAATTCATTATTCCAATATCCGACTAGTTGAGGCAACTCTTTATTAAGCGTAGCCGCTTTTCCTTGGCTAATTTCTCCTTCTTCAGTTAACTCTCCTATCTGCTGAATGAGCACTTCTAGATCAGGTAACAACCATTGATATACAAGATGTTGTTGAACTTGCTTATTCATATCTGACAAAACATCGGTCATCCCCTTAGGTAACATATGTGGCGTGTCATACTTCGGATCTTGCAAAATAATTGACACCCGCTCATTTGCTAATTCCTTACTCAAAATAATAGTTAAGCGTTTCACAAAACGCCGAACTTTCTCTACTTCGGTCTCAAACCTATCCATCACTTCCTGAGGACGGTAACTATATGGCCACTTTTCTTCTAATAATTCTAGCAGTTTAACTACAGATGTATCGAATTTTTGGAGCCATTGGTCACAGACTTTTACTAATTGTGGATCAGTAGGGTTAAAAGGTATCAAAACAGGACGATCTTGATTAACGGTAAAGAAATAGCCATCGGTAATGATGGCCATCCTTTCATTAAGACATTCCACCTGTTTAGGCAATAATTCAGAAACCCGCACCTCAGGACATAGCAATAGCTGTTTTAGCAATAATTCTTTAACACTAATTTCGAGATTCCTCACTAACATCTCTTGATATTCTTTTCCATTGATTTCAGAGATCCCATAATTAAAGTACTTCTGTTCAAAATCTGGATAAAGAATAAATTTACCTGTTTCTTTTTCCTCAAATTCCATCAATAAACCAGATTCTATAGCATCACCCATAAAATCATTGGGGTTAACGTTAATGTGTTGGACAGCACATTTAGAACGCAGGGGCTCGCTCAAAGGATACCTGTCATCAACTATCCCAGAAGTCTGATCTAATAAGATCAATATCCGACTATCGCTGCTAGGCTCATAGTCTTGTATATTCTCAATACCAATATCTTCTAACCAATTAAACCTTACATCTATTCCTTTCGAGTTCAATAGCATAGTAAATAGATTCAAAAAAGAACTAGTATCCACCTTATCGGATACCCTAAGATCAATAATATCTACTTCCCCATTTAGCGATATGCTTTGAAATGCGGAAAGATTCTTCAGCTGTTTATACTTTGTCTTAATAGGAAGAGGTTGAAGTTTGAGAACTTTTGGCTTTAGCTTGAAACCAAACTCATAAGCTCGTTGAATGAATTCATCTTGAACTGGTTTAAGGATAACAGGCCAACTCAGTGAAAACTCTTTAGGCAGGGTGAGATCTCACATTTTTAATAAGGTTATTTTAGTTAAATAAAAATCAAAATATGACTTTTTATAGGCATTTCTCTCATTAAAACGTTAAGATCTCTCTCTTCCATA
>NZ_JBHFKV010000041.1:0-43920 GCF_042879355.1 Photorhabdus sp. RM71S
TTCGGTCAGTTGTGTATAGGCCATAGTGCATTTTCCTTTGGCGAGAAAGATGCCTACTATAGCAACTGACCGCCCTTCTGAAAAATTGCACTTATTAGTCGAATCTGCCTAAAATTATTATTTATTCAATAGAATACCCACGCGAGAATAACAACAAATTAAAACATGCTCTTCCAACTTTCGTATTAATAACATTCAACCTGATAAACAGAAAATAAACTGTACAATCTCAGACTAAATATCTATGCGCCATCCGTGGCGCATTTTTTATTTTCTACTCATTAATGCCGTAAAATAAATTGCCGTCGCGATGCATCTGAAATCCATAGGGTATATAACTAAAATGTTATATTACTGACTCACAACTTGATCTTTAGGGTTAAATGTAAATACAGCATCTGTTGCCTGTTTTACATTTATACCTTTAGGTAATTCGATGTTAACAATAGGTAAAAATTTACCTGTTGCATCTTTATAATCACGTTGATCTTTTTGTGCATTAACTAAACCTGAATTTGCTGAATAAAAAAGGGCTTCAATAGGTAATGTTTGTGGCTTATTCTCATCCCAAGGTTGAACGACTATCTCATTATAATTTAAACCATTACCATGATAAGGCATTGCAAGTAATGTTTGATAAAAAGCATCTGCTGGATTTTTAGCCGTCGGTCTAACATCAAATGCACAGATTCCCCATGCGGATTTTCTTACAATAGCTTTATTTAATTGATGAGCCGTGAAAACACCAAAGTCTTGGCATGATTTCCCATCTGAAGGTTTAGGCGGTGCACCACAATAATTTCCCTGACGCCCCCAAGTATTTGCATCAAGAACATAGGAGCATAATACAGGAACTTTAACCTTATCTTCAGGGGCCATCTGTTCAGGAAAAAGAATAAAACCATTAACGCTAGCAAATGTATTGCCAAATTTAGCATCTTTTCTTAAATATGAAAAAGAAACTCCATTATTTTTTATAGAAGATGGATTTAACTTCCAAAATTTAAATCCAGGACGAGTCCCTCTCATCAAAACTCCAGAGCAAAGAAAAGCGGGTGATTGAGCGTCACCACAATCTTTAACGGTATTATTATATTGTTGGGTTAATATATTGGCAATATCGTTTTGTACCTCGGTTTTATTTTCCGTTTGAGTGAAAGCAAAAGTATTTGCTGAAAAAAAGACAATACTAAGGAGCAAACCTACAATAGGCTTTTTCATAAAATCCTCACTTAATTTAAAGTATGTTAATTGAAATTAAATTGTTCCTCGTTCACTTCCTAGTAAAGTCTTTCACTGTTTTGTTTATATCACAACTATCAGATTTGATAGTAAAACAAGGCTTCATAATTCTATTTGGCCATTTTCAATGGCCTTTATTATGGCTGCACCTCTAGAGTTAACATTAAATTTTTCTCTAATTTTTTTAAAATGAAAATTAACATTTGCTTCTGAGCAATTAAGTATGCGTGATATCTCCCATGTTGTTTTTCCAATTAAATACCAAGAACAAACTTCTTTTTCTCTTTCACTTAATTTAATGTTGTCTTTTTTATTTTTTTTGTTTTTTAAAATAATTAAATAATGTAGTATTATATCTCTTAATGCCATTAGTTGATTAAAATTTTTATTTATTGTCGTTGTATAATCATCTTCTTTGCAATAAAAAGATAAAGTTAAAATTCCAAAATCATGATTAATACCATGCATAGGAAAAGATATGCCATGGTTTATTCCATAATCTTTAATTTCATGTAAAAAAAGTGATTTTTCTTCTAGTTTATTGCAATCCCATATGAAAGGGATAGTGTTTTTTATGCAATATTCAAAAACGGGATTGTTATTGATATATTTTTCTTTTTGATATGTTAAGGCTAATTTATCATTATTGGTAATGAAATTTGCTTCTTTAATATTATTTTTAGTTGAAGAGTAAAAGAGAGAGTACCATTCTATATCAGTAATAGATTGAATGGTTTTAATAACAAAATGAAGATCATTAAATTCCTCAACAACACAATCTGAATAAAATTCATACAAGTCAATCATAATTTAACCTGGGTATTGTTAAATATTTCAAAATGTTAATACTAAGATTAGTCCAATAATTGACTAGAACAACTATCAAATCTGATAGTTGTGATATAAACAAAACAGTGAAAGACTTTACTAGGAAGTGAACGAGGAACAATTTAATTTCAATTAATACACTTTAAATTAAGTGAGGATTTTATGAAAAAGCCTATCGTAGGTTTGCTCCTTAGTATTGTCTTTTTTTCAGCAAATACTTTTGCTTTCACTCAAACGGAAAATGAAACCGAGGTACAAAATAATATTGCGAGTATATTAACTCAACAATATAATAATACCGTTAAAGATTGTGGTGATGCTCAATCACCTGCTTTTCTTTGCTCTGGCGTTATATTGCGTGGCACTACACATTCAAATAATCATAAATTTTGGCAACCTAGCCCATCATCTATAAAAAGTGGTGGTGTTTCTTTTTCATATTTAAGGAAAGACGCTAAGTTTAAACGCTTAGCTTATGGATATAAAAATGGATTTATTGTTTTCCCTGAACATATAGCACCTCAAGATAGCGTCGATTTTTCTGTATTGTGTGCATTTCCTATTGATGGCTATACAAATGAGAGAACGAATAAAGGTTGTGGTGAAAATATTACTAAGGCGACAGGTAAAGGTAAATCTTGCCAAGAACAAAATGTGATGAATTCCGATGATTGGATAAAAAATTATAGGAGAGTAAACTCTCAAGATCTTTTTCAATGTGGATTTAATGTTACTAAAGATGTAAATAATCCAGCTATAGCTTTCTATCAAATGTTAGAAAGTATCAAAAAACTTCCACGTACTCCTAATACTCCACCAAAACAGAATGAAATCAGAATGTCAACCTGGGAAGAAAATGATCCTAATAAATTACCTATTGAAGCCCTTTTTTATTCAGAAAATTCAGGCTTAGCTGATGCGCAAAAAGATCAGCGTGATTATAAAGACGCAACAGGTAAATTTTTGCCTATTGTTAAAATGCTACTACCAAGAACTTTAAATGAGGATGCATTATTCAAATTTAAAATTGAAGATCAAGTTATTAAGCCATAAACGATTATTGGATTACTGTAAGCTCTATTTTTCATACTGAGCTTACCTGTAATCCACCTTCGCTCTTCGTGATGAAACAGAACTCTGCTTTGACATCCTCCTCACCCTGAAGAGGGTGTCGCAAAAGGCCAGCATTGAAAATAAAACCAATCCACTTATCCCAAGCAATAAAAATAACCCTATTCATTATCCCCGACCTGTCATGCTTAAAATTGAACAACCAGAGAAAATACATATCGATTAACAATCTCTGTTATTAATTGATGTTGTGTCTAAAAATCCTCCCCCTATAATTGTTTTGTTTCACGAAAATTCATTTAAATAACTATTGGATAAATTTTTAAATATAAACAATAACATCTATAAATCATGTTATTGCGGTAGCTATACCCTTGAATCAAAACTAATGAAGACAAAGCAATAAACACTTTTTATATTTTAAATGCAAAATACCCTTCATCTTTCAAGTTGCTGCTTTGTTGGCTGCTTTCACTTACCCCAGTCACATAGTTATCTATGCTCCTGGGGATGCGTTCACTTGCCGCCGCGCTGCAAATTGAAATCTATTGGGTATAGTAAATAAAGGAAAAAATCATCAATTTCATTGTTGAACAAAACAACTCAATATCATATACAAGGTGATAAAAATGGAAAAAAAATATAACCGGTCCACTTCAGAATCCAACACAGAGAATACCAATACTCTGGATCGCCATACAGTTGGTAAAACACCCGGTCGGACTGATAATCCACATTCAGCGCTAAAACCGGGTGATGACTATACACAAGCAATAAAAATTAACCCTGACGGCGGCTTAAAAGCAGATAAAGATGGACTAAATGTAAAAGCTGGTAATGGTATTAAAGTAGACAGTAACGGCATCAGTATTGATCCCAATAATGTACTGCCAAAAGGCATGATTATGATGTTCTCCGGTATGGATGCTCCTACAGGCTGGGCTTTTTGTGATGGTAATAATGGAACCCCAGATTTAAGAAGTCGTTTTGTCATGTGCGGGGAAACTCTTTCTGAAACAGGGCAAAGCAGTAGTAAAGCTAATGGTAGTGGCACCGAAAAAATCTTTTCCAAAAATACAACATCAACTGCGGTTTCGGTAAATGTTACTGTGGAAGATACAATATTAACAGAGTCACAAATACCTAGTCATAAACATATTGGGGGGATGGCTTTTTGGTCTGAATCTGGAATGAGATATGGTCATGATTACCCTGGCGGCACCAATATTATGCAAATACGTAATTATGACACAGTAATGGGTACTGCTGGCTCCCCTCGTTACGCATATACATCAAGCACAGGAGGTGGAGAAGGACATAATCACCCAGCAACAGCATCGTCCCCTGAACATAATCATAGTGTTGATATTATTCCACCTTATTATTTACTGGCTTTTATTATGAAACTTTAATTCCGTTGCACCGAAAAGATTTAAATTACCTCTTATTTTCTAATTACAAAGGATATATAACAATGAATATATCTAGTTATTTCTTCCTGAATGAAGAAAACATTAAGTTCAATAATCAGTGTTTAAATACACACATGGGTTACCCCCAACCCATCGGTAAAGATTGGCCCAACCTGCCTACCGGGTTCCAAAGATATATTGACGATGTTATTAATTTAAATGGTTTTTTATATTTTTTTAAAGGTTCACTATATCTTAAATTCGATATCGCGAAAGCACAGGTCGTTGATGGACCGAATTTCATTATAGATGGGTGGCCTGGATTAAAAGGAACAGAACTGGAAAATGGAATAGATGCAGCCATAGAATTGACTACAAACACTGTCTGTTTCTTTAAAGGTGAACATTGTGTAGATTACACCATCGATTTACACACAATTAAGATCAGCACTATTTCAGATCGGTGGGGAATGACCGAGAAATATGCAGCATTTAGTAGCAATCTGGGTGCTGTTATTTCATGGCCAGATATCGATGGAAATTTTATTTATTTTTTCAAAGGTGATTCTTTTATTCGGTTCGACCCAAATTTGAATGCACTTGATGCCGGGCCAATCATCATCTCCAGCGATAATGAGGGTTGGAGAGGGTTAACCTTCAAAAATATTCAATCGGCAGTATCAATCGATACTGATTTATTAGACAGTCACCGAGACAATAATGGAGGCAATAGTAAAGTCTGTAATGGAACATGTGGTACTAATGACACAGGTAAATATTGTTTCAAGTTACCTCAAAGTATTCGATTCGGCCTGATAGCCTACGCTAATACAAATATTTCGCAAACTGTAAAAGTATATATTGATGATCTTCTGGTAGATACATTAACCGGTAAAGGACAAAATAATCTCATGGCGACTAAAGCCTACACATCAGGTACAGGCAAAATCTGTATTGAGATTGCAGGAGATGGCAAACCATGTAAGCTTCGTTATTTCGATAATACATTTGATGGAAATCCGGGAACCGCTATTATCGGTGCTGAAAATGGTACCAATAGTCATTACAATGATAGCGTGGTGTTCTTGAATTGGCCTCTGACATAAACTAAAAATAGTTGCTAGATTAGAATAATTATTGCGCCACCCTTGGCGCATTTTCTTTATTAAAGCGTTTATTTATCTGACTGCCTTTCCTGCAAACTCCCACCACTCACCTGCTCTAATGATTTAAGTAAATGTTTTGCATTAGCTGGTGATCGTAATAAATAAGCGGTTTCTTCAAGACTTGCATATTCTGCACTTGAAATAATGACACAATCTCCACCGTTTTGTCTGGTGATCAATATTGGCGCACCATCCTGAACGGCTTGGTCCATAATTGAAGCAAGATTTCCCTTTGCAACGCTATACCCTTCATCTTTCAAGCTGCTGCTTTGTTGGCTGCACTCACTCACCCCGGTCACATAGTTATCTATGCTCCCGGGGATTCGCTCCCTTGCCGCCTCGCTGCAACTCGAAATCTATTAGGTATATATGTTGTCTTCCGCATAATATGTCCTTTTCCCGTATCAATAATACCGAATCTTAATAAGCAGAAAATAATGGTACAATTTTTCAAGCTACATATCTATTGCGCCATCCGTGGCGCACTTTCTTTATTTTCCCAACTTATAATGACCGTAAACCATCCATTTAATTAAGCGATAGCATCTGAAATCAATTGAGTTGCCGGCACATCCTGCCCAAATCCTCGCAGCCCAACCACATGAACATGTTCGTGGTTGTTAAATACTTTACGCACCAGTTTATAGGTGGTCCCTTTTTCAGGGCTGATATTTTCGGGCGCGGCGATAATTAACTGCATTTGTAGGCGTTCGCATAATTCAAACAGAGTGGCAATGGATTTGGCATCCAGACGCGCCGCTTCATCAAGGAATAACAACCGACAAGGGGAAATATCTTTACCACGCAAACGGCGGGATTCTTCTTCCCAACTCTGCACCACCATCACCAGAATCGACATGCCGGTCCCAATCGCTTCACCGGTCGATAGCGCCCCACTCTCTGCTTTTAACCAACCATCAGATCCACGGTTAACCTCAACGTCCAGTTCCAGATAGTTGCGATAATCCAGCAACTCTTCACCTATGGTTTGCGGCAAACGCTGCCCCATATCTACTTGAGGATTCAGGCGCTGATACAGTTTTGCCATTGCTTCCGAGAAGGTTAATCGCTGGCTGTTAAATAGATCCTGATGCTGTTCTTGCTGTTCAGACAGCACATCCAGCAATATCGCGTGGCTTTCACGCACGTTCACATTCAACCGTACACCACGCACTTGACCAAAGGAGACCGCTTGTAATCCCTGATTTAGCATTCGGATACGGTTCTGCTCACGCTGAATGGTTTTGCGGATAATATTCGCCACACTCTTCGAACTGATAGCGAGTTTTTGCTCGCGGGCAGTCAGCTCTTCCGTCAGACGGGCCAGCTCAATTTCCATCTGTTCAATGGCATCAACCGGATCGTCAGTGCGAATAATATCTTGACGAATACGTTCACGCAGGTGCTGATAAACAGCAATAAAGAACTGAATTTTACGTTCAGGGCGTTTTGGATCTTCGGATAAACGCAACGCATCACGTAGATGTTCGTTATCAGCTACTGCCAGACGTAATGCCCCCAGTGCTTTATCCGACATGGAACGCAATGCGCCCCCCTCCATATACGCCAGTTCACGGCGATGCAGACGACGCTCAACACCGTTGTCTTTCACCATGCGCATCACTGAGCACCAACCCGCTTTGGCTGAAACCACCTGCTCACGGATTTGATAGTAATCGCGTTCCAGTTTACGCAGTTTTTTCTGCAAGCTATCCATTTCCGCTTCGCAAAAGGCAATCTGTTTCTCAAGCTGATTGACTCTGGAACGGTTAGCGCTAAGCGCTTCATGCAGATGATCACGACGTTCACGAGCACGCGCTTCTGCATTAGCATCCGCCTGAACACCAATCTCTTTCATCTCCTGTTCCAGCTCTTTCAACATATCCTGTTTGGTTTCGTAAGAGCTCTTTAGAGATGCCAACACTTGGTTAAATTGGGAATATTGCGCTTGCTGTTGACGCAATTGTTCGCGGGCGCGGCTGCGGTCCGATTCTGCATGTTCCAGACGCTGACGCAGTTTGTCATTCAGATCCGCATTTTCGTTGAGCATACCGGCAGAATCGCTGTAGCTAAAATGCGCACGACGCTGTACCACTTCCACCAGCACAAAAGCCCGCTGTTTAGCCTGATGCTGGCTCTGTTTGGCGGTTTCATAGTCTTGTTGCAACTGTTGATGCTGCTGTGGATCGCTTTGCAGAACAGCAACCATCGGTTCCAACTTCACCAGCGCCGAACCATGCCGTTGCAGAAAACGAGCGGCTTCTTGCGCTTCATCCAATTCTTCACGTATTTCTTCTACGCGATCGATTAAGGTTTCATCCAACAATAATGTGATTTGGGGGAGCAGGCGATTTAATGCCGTCAGGCTCTCTTTAGCCTGAGTATATTGCTGGCGCTGTTGTTGAGTCTGCTCTTCAAACCGGGATAGTTCCCGCTCTAACTCTGTACGCTGCTGTTTCAGTTCGCGGATTTCCGCTTCTGGATCGGTATCAAATGCGACAGAGAGGTGTTTACCGACAAACTGACTGAACGATTGATGAGCACGCTGGATTTTCTGCACATCAAAAGAGAGCGTGGCATAACGCTCTGCTAAGGTATCGCGCTCCAGATTCAAAGCTTCTAAGCGGTTTTCTCTGGCAGCACGACCAAATAGCGGCAGTTCAGGATAACGGGAATAACGCCACTGGCGCTCAGAAGATTTGACCAATACCGCATGTGTCTGCTCTTCGGCATTAAATACGCTGTCATCAAAGGATTGCGGATCACCTTCAATTAAATAGAGATCTTCCGGGCAATCTTCCAACGTTTCAAGATGTGGACGTACCAAGGAAAGATCCGGCACCACGATGCCGTGACGCGCTGGCCCATACAGGGCGGAGAAGTACGGTGCATCATCGATGGTGATATCGTCATAAATTTCTGACAGCAAAACGCCGCCGAAACGTTCCGCCAATGCAATCATTCGGCTGTCTTCCGCACCACTTGGCTGACTGAGACGTTCGATCTGTTTTTCCAACTCACGTTTTTGTGCCGCAACGTCATCACGCTCTACCGTGGTTTCACGCTCACGCTCAAGCAATTGCTGCATATATTCAGTCACGTCATTACTGCTTGCCAGTACCTCACCACTCTGTTCACACAGTTGGTTCAGGGTATCCTGCGCAGCCAACCAAACCGGCGCACGGGCAGTCAATGACTGAATTTTCTGTTTCAGTTGTTCAAGCGCCTGACGCATCTCCATACGGCATTCACCGCTTTCATTGACACTCAGACTCAGCGCATCCTGCCGGGCTTCAAGTTCATTTTGCAGCGCTTCCAGATCTTCGGCTTGATACTGCCGTCCCTGTCGCTTACAAAACTCGCTTAATAAACTCTCAGCATCCTGTTGGTTGTTCAGCCGCTGTTCCAGTTCAGCCAATCGCATCCGTAATGGCTGCACCCGATCCGCCAGATGTTGCTGCCCCGGCCAATCACGCAGTAATTCACGAGCATTCTGCCATGCTTCACTACGGCTGATTTCACCAACCATACTTTTGACTAATTGATACGCTTGTTCGAACTGATTATGAGCCGCATCCGCAACACTTAATTTCTGCTCTAACGCCAACAGGGCTTCTGTCGCCTGTTGCTCTTTAATCTGAAAAGTTTCCAACCATGTTTCTGCATTATCAGCGGAAAGATCCGGTAACCGGCAAAGCTCACGGGCGCGTTCCAGCGCTTGTAATGCCTGTTGATACTGAATAGCGCGGGTTTGCTGAACATCCAGTGCTTGCTGGTAATCCGCCAACTGGCTTTTCAGCTCATCGACTTCCTGTTCTGCCGCTTCCGCTCTGGCTTCATATTCAGCCTGAAGTTCCGCTGCTTCTTCAACAACCTCAGTTTGCTCTTCCAGACGGTAAGAGAGTTCTTCCAGATCTCCCTGATAACGGTCAATTTTTTCTTGCTGGCGCATGGCTGTCTGCACCAAATTCAGATGATCACTGGCGGCCTGATGATCAGCTTCTAAATCAACAGAAGCTCCACTCTGCTCCGCCAGTTCCCGCGCCATTTCGACATGGCGATACTGTTCGGTTGCCAGTTGCCTATGGCTACCAAACAGTTCTCCACGCAATGCCAGTGCCTGATCCAAATGAGTGCGACGCTCATTGGCATGACGCATATAATCAGCGGAAACGTAAGCAGTCGCTTCGGTGATCAAATGTTTAAACAGATCGCGATCAGATTGAGTTACCCGGATAGCTTCCAGTGTTATACGGTTTTCACGCAGCGCCGCTTCCATATCCTGAAATGCCTTCCGAACACCACTGTTTTCCGGTAACAGGTAATCACGCAAGGAGCGGGTAATGGCACTGGAAATACCACCATATAAGGAAGCTTCGATCAGACGATAGAATTTACTGCGATCACTTGCTGAACGCAGGCGTTTGGGGATCACACCCAAATCAAACATCAGCGCATGGTAATCGGTGATGGAGTTAAATTGTTTGAACTGCACGCCTTCCATTTCATCAAGGCGATCTTTCAGTTCATTCAGTGGCAATACTCGCGCCTGTCTTTCACCCACATTTTCAGTCAATAACTGCGTAGGTTGAATAGCGGTTGGCAACCCTTGAATCATAAAAGGTTTGATATCGACCTTACGGTCACGCCCCGCTACCTGTTGCAGCCTCACCCCAACGATGACCCGCTGATGCCGAGAGTTAATGACATCCAGCGTTGAGTAACAGACCCCCGCACGCAACTTGCCGTGCAAACCTTTATCACGAGAACCGGAAGTTGCACCAGCTTCGGTGGTGTTACGGAAATGCAACAAGGTTAAATCAGGGATTAGCGCGGTGACAAAAGCCGCCATCGTGGTGGATTTACCCGCCCCATTACCGCCTGATAAGGTGGTCACTAATTCATCAAGATCAAATGTTCTGGCAAAAAAACCATTCCAGTTAACCAGCGTCAGTGAACGAAATTTACCGCGTTCAATCATGGTTGTTCATCTCCCGCACCTTCTGCTGAGTTATCCGGTGTTTCATCATTTTCACTGTCATCAAGCGACAAGCCGCCTTCAACCGGCATTGCTTCACCATCACGGATCATCCTCAGTTGGACTTCACGAGGATCGTCGCCACTGCGTACATCCGCACCAAAACGGAATACCGCCTCAGTAATGGTAAATTTGTTGTTGTCATTCGGCAGGAAATAGACCATGCCCAAACGGCGCAGACGGTTCAGTGCCGTACGCACTTTTTCCTGCAATTTCTGTTTATCCAAATCGGAACCGGAGGAGCGCTGGTTGACAAATTTCATCAACTTGCCCTCATCGGCCAGTGAGATCAGCTCTTCGTACAGCTCCTGAGCAGTAAAAATCCCCTGATTAGCCAGACGTTCCGGGCTGAGATAGAGATAACAAAGAATTTTTCCTACCATCATATCCAGCTCTGATAATACCGAGCGCGGGATCAATGTGGTTGAACGGGGCCGCAGATAGAAGAAACCTTCCGGCGCACGGATCAACTCCACATTATAGCGGGCGTAAAATTCCTCCAATTGCTCCTGAAAATCCATCAGATAAGCATGGTTATCAAGATCATCTATCCCGATATGACGACCCGCGCGAAGTTGGCTATCCAGTTCTGGGAAAAGTGAATTGGCTAACGCCTGTGCCAGTTTAACTGGCATAAATTGTTCAATATGTGTCGATGACATGTGCCTGTACCTTGGCTCCGTAATCATTAATCGTTAACCATTCCGCTGGCAACCCAGAGAAATCCGCTTCTGCCACACCCAATCGTACAGCCTGATCCACCAGAATACGCGCCACATCAAAGTGACGAGAAAGCGGATGCTGAGTAAGGTAGTCCCTTAATACGGCGCCCAAATCCAACGGGCGTTGTTCCTGCCGATATATCAACAGCGCTTTTTCAATCATTTCCGCCAGTTGTTCGTTTATTTCACTGAATTCTTCATATTCCAGCGCTAATGGCAGTTCACCCGTTACTTCTTCATTACGTAACGCCAATTCTTCATCCCGCATATCTAACAACCGTTCGGCGTTAGCAATGGTGAGGGTCCACGGATTATCAAAATAGTGTTGAACTGACTGACGTAAACGCTGAGAGAAAATACGATTTTTATCCATGTCGATCGCAGTACGGATAAATTTGTGAACGTGACGATCATAGCCGATCCATAAATCAATCGCCTGTTGACCCCAACTGATAATACGGTCCAGTTTGCTTTGCAGATCAAACACCAGTTTATCAACCAGTTCTGATCCGCCACTGTCCATATTGGCTTCCTGAATACGCAACAAATTAGCCTGTAATTTATCTCCAGCCGCTTCCAGTGTGTCCTGGAGTTCCCGCAACGTACCCGATGTTTCGGATAACAGTTGCTCACAGTTGGCAATGGCTGCCTGCCAATCTTGATTCAGCAACGCCGCAATATCTTCTTTAACCGAGTTTTGCTGCTCGTCCATTACGCGCTGAGACATGTCGATGCTGTCGAAGATTTCCGCCACAGAATATTTCAGCGGCGCAAAAACATTACGGTGCCAATGAAATTCATCCCCCCTTTCTTCTGCCGCTTCTGCTGCCCGGTGTAACTCACTCGCCACCACCGAAAGTTGCATCGAAAGACGTAAGGTAGAAAATTCCCGCTGACGAATGTAGTAGTCACTGATACTTATTCCAAGCGGGGTTAAGCGATAGATTGCATGGTTATCGGCCAATTCACTGGTGAAACGGTTAAGAAGTTTCTGACGCACCATGTCATTGATAGCATTGTTGGCCCGCACAGCGACAGATTCTGTGGTCTGCTCAAATCCTTTGCAAACTTCACGAAAAGCATCAACCAGCTCCCCTTCGCTCATCTCGCCATCAAGACGCTCGCTGTTCAACACCGCAATTGCCATCAGAAAAGCCAGTCTTTCTACAGGCAAGGAGATGGAAAAATCATTTTTCCTGGCCCAAGACACCAGTTCCGGGACAGTCTGGGAATATTCACTCATAATTTGTCCTTTAAACTGTTAAAGCTGGCTTGCGTGCCATGACATGAATGTAACGCCCCAGACTGATATAAGGTTCCTGGCGACAATAACGCTGTTCCAATTCTAACAATGCTGGAAAGTTTTCACTCTGTAATTGGCGATTTTGCAAATAATCGTGAAAAACACGCACGCCTGTTTTGCCGGTAATCGTCATATTTAATTCATCAAGCCATTGATATACCTGCTCCGGCGCCAATGGATTCTGAGGCGATAATGAACGTTTTCTGCGACGTTGTATATTGGGTGTCGCCAAATGAAAATTACCTAAAATAGCATTACGCATTACCAAACCATTGGCATTGTAAAACATTAAAGACAACGCACCGCCAAGATTAATGATATTCGTTAACATTTCTATTGCATATTTCTGATCGGTAATCCATTCCAGTACCGCATGAAACAATACCAGATCTACCGGCTGTTCTATATATTGGCTAATTTCTTGTACCGGGCTTTGTATAAATTGCATATTTTGGCTGACCCCCTTTTCTTCCGCGGCCAGCCTTGCCCGCTGGATCATCTCTTCTGATAAATCACACAATATCACTTGATGACCCAATTCAGCTAATTGACATGCCATATTTCCCTCACCACCACCCGCATCTAAAATACGTAGTGGACGTTGAGGTAATTGAGCCAGTAATTCGCTGATATCCTGCCAGACAACGGCTTGCCTGATTTTACCTTTGGTTGTGCCGTAAATATTACGAGAGAATTTGTCTGCAATATCATCGAAATTGCGATCCCGCATGAAAAACTGCCTCACTAATGGAATAAATCTGATTTATCTGTTGAGATTTTATTACGCTAACTGCTATTTTGGCACAGCATTCGTTGATATAACCACTTTTGACAACAATCTGTAAACCACATGGCTATAATTCAACCAAATTAAGGCAAATAAATGCAATTTTTATTTAAAAAGTACCTTGGCGCAATGGTAATGCCTCTGCCATTAATATTGCTAATTTCACTTGCTGCTTTATTACTGCTGTGGTTTACCCGTTGGCAAAAAACAGGAAAAACAATTCTGACATTCAGTTGGCTCGCCCTACTTCTGCTAAGTTTGCAACCTGTTGCCGATAAGCTGCTGTTACCACTGGAATCGGTTTATGCTAAAAGCAATCAATCTGATCCTGGTCACAATCCACCGGTTGATTATATCGTCGTTCTTGGTGGTGGATTCACTTATAACCCAAATTGGGCACCCAGTTCAAACTTACTTAATAACAGCTTGCCACGAGTGACAGAAGGTATCCGCTTATATCACCTGAACCCCGGCTCTAAAATGGTCTTTACCGGCGGCAAAGGGGCGAATGTTAAAAGTAGCGCTGAAGTTGCCGCTATCGTAGCCCAATCGCTCGGCGTGTCAGCAGAAGATACGATTGCACTAACAAAGCCAATGGATACTGAGCAAGAAGCCAATGAAGTTAAGAAACTGATTGGTAACCAACCCTTTATTTTAGTAACTTCCGCCAATCATATGCAGCGAGCAATCACTTTCTTTAAACAACATGGGTTGAACCCCATTCCCGGCCCAGCTAACCAATTAGCGATCACTTCACCATTACATCCTTGGGAAAAATATCTGCCCTCAGCTTATTTTCTATCTCATTCAGAACGAGTGTGGTATGAAACTTTAGGCACCCTCTGGCAACGTATTAAGCCGTCGAAGGATCTGGAACACCCACAAAAATCAGAGCATTCTCAGCCGAGAAACAACTCTCAAGCGACTTCTTAAAGTAAAAATAGATGGAGAAACGAAAGCGCGATAGAAACAATATAGAAATAAACAACAATGAATGACGCGCTTTCGTTAATCAAAAAATAAGTTCAAACAACCAATCAAATTTCAGTAAACACTTTTCTGATTGCTGCCAAATCTTCCGGCGTATCAACGCCCACTCCCGGCGCTTTTAATGCAATCCCCACATGAATTTTTTCGCCATACCAAAGTACCCGCAATTGTTCCAGCATTTCAATTTGCTCCAACGGGCTCGGCTCCCATTGCACATAGCGACGGATAAAACCCGCACGATAGGCATAAATACCAATATGACGCAGGAAATTATCCCCAATCGTTTCTCGTGATTGAATAAAACGGTCACGCTCCCAGGGAATGGTTGCTCTGGAGAAATAGAGCGCATAACCCTGTTTATCCATAACGACTTTCACAGCATTAGGGTTAAAAGCTTCCTCCGCATCATGAATCTGTACAGCCAACGTTGCCATTCCCGCTTTACAACCCGCCAAATTCTCTGCAACCTGTTTAATGATCTCTTCGGGAATTAATGGTTCATCCCCCTGAACATTAACGATAATTTCATCATCGGAAAATTGATATTTGTTGATAACCTCAGCTAACCGTTCAGTACCAGAATGGTGATTTTCGTTGGTCAGACAAGCCTCTCCACCGGCTGCCACAACAGCATCAACAACGTCGTGATTATCTGTTGCCACAATGACGCGTGCAGCACCTGAACACTTCGCCCGCTCCATAACACGGACAATCATCGGCTTGCCGTGAATATCGGCTAAAGGTTTACCGGGTAAACGGGTTGAAGCAAAGCGAGCAGGAATAATAACGGTGAACATGTCTTATTTTTCCTCATCCAGAGGTAATTCACGGGCTTCGTGCTCTAACAGGACGGGAATGCCATCACGTACAGGAAACGCGAGTCGATCCAACTTACAAATGAGTTCAAAATTCTCTTTATCGTAACTGAGTTTTCCGTTACATACAGGGCAGGCAATAATTTCGAGTAAACGGTGATCCATACATCCTCCAATTATGGAGCTTTAATTTAGTGCAACTCAGAATAACATAAGCTTGGTATCATCGTTAACTCTTGTTATACCCGTTATCTTTCAAGTTGCCTCTTTGTTGGCAGCACTCGCTCACCCCGGTCACATAGTTAGCTATGCTCCCAAGGATTCGCTCCCTTGCCGTCGCGATGCATCTTGAAATCCATAGGGTATATTTACTTAATATTTTTATTCATCTCCAATAACGAACAAATCTTGTTCAGCATTATCTCTCCCTTTTCATGGGGTAACCGAGCATCTACTGGTAAATACCACCAATTTGGCTGAGCAAAACTAAAACACTTAACCGCATCTTTTTCTGTCATCAGTAAATTCTGGTTTGCATCAGTCAGGTGGTTTAGTTGATCTTCGGTGTACGTTTGATGATCGGCAAATGCGTACTCCTTTTGTAGGTCAGCGCCTAACTGCTGCAAGGTCGCAAAGAACCGAGGTGGATGGCCGATTCCAGCCATCGCAACAGCACGAGGTATCAGATTCACGGCTCGTTTTTCACCGCTCACCATATTCACAGCTAACTCGCCAGCTAATGTCATGGATAATTCGCCTGGCTGAGGAGTACCACCGTTGGTGATAATGGCATTAACCCTGTTCAACCGCCCAGATAGTTCACGCATTGGGCCAGCCGGAAGCCACCAACCATTCCCAAAACGGCGCATGCCATCAATAACCGCAATTTCAAAATCCCGCTGCAAAGCATAATGCTGTAAACCATCGTCAGTCACGATGATATCCAATGGCGTGTCTGCCAGTAATGCTCTCACCGCCTCAACCCGTTTTGGCGCAATAGCCACTGGTGCGCCAGTACGACGATGAATTAATACTGGTTCATCACCGGCCTGAGCCGTGGTGACATTTTCAGTCACCAACAGAGGATAATTTTCTGCTTTCCCCCCATAACCGCGGGAAACAACACCAACCCGATAACCTTTTTGCTGCAACTGCTCCACCAGCCAAATAACCACCGGCGTTTTACCATTACCGCCGGCAGTTAGATTACCCACCACCACAACAGGCACAGGCGCTTTCCAGGATTGCCTCAACCCTGTTTTATAACTCAACCACCGTAAGCCACTTATCAGCCCGTAAAGGGCTGAAAAAGGTAATAACAGCAAATAAAGCCATGAGCGGCCTGACCATATGCGCTCAATCATTGACCAAATTGCATCCGATGTAGTTGTGAGTAGACACCATTTCGCTCCAACAGAGAGAGATGGTTACCCCGTTCAACAATATGCCCATCTTCAATCACCAGAATTTCATCCGCGTTTTCAATGGTTGATAGACGATGTGCAATAACCAGCGAGGTTCTGTTTTTCTGCAATTCATCCAGTGCAGCCTGAATTGCCCGTTCAGATTCCGTGTCCAGCGCCGAGGTTGCCTCATCAAGAATCAAAACCGGAGAATCACGCAACAAGGCACGTGCAATAGCAATACGCTGACGTTGGCCGCCAGAAAGTAGCACACCATTCTCACCGATCATCGTATCCAAGCCGTTATCTAACTTCCTGATGAAGTCCATTGCATAAGCCATCTCAGCGGCTTTCTCAATCTCTTCACGGCTGTATCGGTTTTCACTGGCATAAGCAATATTATTCGCTACCGTGTCATTAAATAGATGCACATTCTGCGATACCAGAGCAACCTGTCCACGCAAGGAAGAGAGCGTATATTCCCGCAAGTCATGCCCATCCAGCAAAATATTACCTTCGTTGACATCATAAAAACGGGTCAGCAAATTCGCTATTGTGGATTTACCAGAACCAGAACGCCCTACCAAAGCAACAATTTTTCCCGCCGGGATATACATGGAAATATTTTGTAACGCCGGTAATTCCTTGGTTGGATAGCAGAAAGTCACATTACGGAATTCAATATCACCGTTCGCTTTTTTAAGCTCCAGCTTACCATCATCTTTTTCCTGTTCCATATCCAGAATCGAAAACAGAGTCTGACAAGCGGCCATGCCTCGCTGGAATTGCGCATTAACATTAGTCAACGATTTCAATGGACGCATCAACGCAATCATTGATGAAAATACGACCGTAATTTTACCCGCTGTCAGTGTTTCCATAATATCCGGGAAACTTGCTGCATACAGGACAAAGGCCAAAGCAAACGAGGCAATAAGCTGAATGATGGGATCAGAAATTGATGAAGCAGAAACCATTTTCATGCCTTGCTGACGCATATGGTTACTGACTTTATTAAAGCGCTCAGTTTCTACTTTCTGCCCGCCAAAAATGAGCACTTCTTTATGCCCTTTCAACATCTGCTCAGCACTGGCTGTGACTTGCCCCATGCTATTCTGCATATTTTTACTAATACTGCGAAATCGCTTCGATACCACACGAATCACCAATGACACAATCGGCGCAATCACAATCAGGATCAGAGATAATTGCCAGCTATAGTAAAACATCAAAATAAACAGGCCGATTATGGATGCCCCTTCCCTGACCACAGTAATCAGTGCACTGGAAGAGGAGGAAGCCACTTGCTCAGAATCATAAGTGATACGGGAAAGCAGCGTCCCTGTAGATTGCTGATCAAAAAATGACACCGGCATCCCCATCATATGGCTGAACAGACGGCGACGCATCTGCATTACCACTTTACCGGAGACCCAAGAGATACAATAACTTGATACAAACCCGGATAGCCCTCGCATAATCATTAAAGCAATCACAATCAGTGGCATCCATTTCAGTACATCACTGCTTGCTTTGCCGAAACCTTCATCAAGTAAAGGCTTAAGCAATGAAAGCATTAACGTATCACCGGCAGCATTAAGGATCAGTGCAACCGCAGCAACTATCAGCCCAATTCTGAACGGAGAGACAATTGGCCATAGTCGGCGAAATGTCTGCCAGGTAGAAAGGTCTTTATCATTCATTATTGAGTTACCAACACAAAAAGAAATAGCGGGTTATTCTACTCATGATCACTACGAATACCAAACCACTGATGATACCAACGTGACATAATTTGTTGCCTATAGCTCATCATTTCAACGTGATCGCCATAAAAATAACCCGTTATCTGCCCGGATACTGCGGTACTACGCCATTCTGCCCCAATTTTACGATAACGTCGCTGCACTTTAACCGAAGGAAGTCGCCACGGGCTATAACGTGCAACAGAGGCCAGTGCATATTGTGGTGAGACGGTATGAATAAAAGCGGCTGTAGATGACGTGTTACTACCATGATGTGGAACCTGCAATACGGTCGATCTTAAATTCTCTTTTTCTATTCCCAATAGCTTATATTCCCCTTGCTTTTCCAGATCTCCGGTTAAAAGCAAGCTATGTTTGCCATCTTCTACCCGAATGACACAAGATTCGTCATTACCTGCGTGTAATGATCTTACCGGCGGCCATAATACACGGAAGCTCAACCCCTGCCAGAGCCACTGTTCACCGCGTATACATGGAAGATGTTGCTGATTAATTAAAGAACTTCTCACAGCAATACCTGGATATTTTTGTTGTAAGGATTCTAACCCACCGGTATGGTCAAGATGATCATGACTGATAATAATCTGTTCTGGCGTTAATCGATGCCAACGCAAATAAGGGATTATCACCCTTTCTGCCATACTGCCAGTTTCCCAACGATTAGCGGTATCAAAAATCAGTGCTTTGCCATCTTTTTCAATGATAACCGCAAGCCCGTGCCCAACATCCAGCATAGAAAATCGCCACAGATATTCTTCGTTGCGCCTCAGATAGCAGAGCATTATCCCTAAAGAAATGCCAATCAGTAACTTATATGATTGCCACCAAGCAAATCGCCAAATGATGACAACAAACCAGCCAATAAACGTTATTAATAGAGGAAAACGACCCGTTTCACTCCATGACTGTTGCAAAACTGGCAAAGGAATTAAAGAGAAGGTTACAGAGTAATCGACTAATTGCCATAATAACGCATGAATAAGAGAACAAAAATTACTTATTAATGCCAGCATAATCAACGGAACAGTAATAAAAGAGATGATTGGCACGGCCCAGAAGTTAGCAAATAAAGCGGCAAAATTGACACCATGAAATAATAATAGCTGGAGAGGAATAAGCATCAGCATCATACCCATTTGCATATATAACCCGCGCAGCCATAGCCATTTCCAACCATAACGAAATGGCTCAATCAACGGCGCCCAAAAGAACCAGAACATTATCGCCATCACAGCAAAGAAGGAGAGCCAGAAGCTATCAGAAAGCACAGTCAGGGGATCAAATAAGAGAATCATTGCGGCTGTCCACAATGCCCACTGCCAAGGGAAACAGAGAATATTTCTGTAACGTAAATATAGCCAGAGCGTTAAACCCAGTAATGCACGAATAGCCGGAATGCCCCAACCCGATAACCAGACGTAATTTATTGCCACTATCCAACCGATAATCAATGGAAATCTGTGCCCTATCCAACGTATAGGAAAAAAGAATTGCAATAATCTTGCCATCCCCCAACCAAACATACTGGCAACGGTAATATGCAACCCTGAAATGGCCATAAGGTGAGCCGTACCTGTTTGTTGTAATAATAAATTATCCTCCTTACTTAACCACTGACGCTCTCCGAATGCTAATGCCATCGCAATGCCACTATGCTTCAATTCACGAATATCCGGTGCAATATGACTGACCAATTGCTGACGTAAGTTACATTTCCCGTCAATTAATTCAGCATGAATGACTTTCCCTGTTAAAGGTCGGCGGATAGCTAATGCCCTACGCTGGCTATCATATCCACCTTGATTTAGCTGACTATGAACTGGCCGTAATTTCATTTTCAGCCGCCATTCTTGACCAGCACACAGAGATTCAGGAGAAATATCCCAATAAGCGGAAACATACAGTGGCGGAAAAATAACTTTGTTTTCATTCTCAATAATACGCAGGATAACCCTGCTTTTCTCTTCATTATCTAATGATAAACTTTCAATAATAACCCGTGATAAATGCGCTTTTTCACTAAAATAGATTATCTGTTCGAGCAAATGATTTCCCTGCCAGCACCCAATAAGAAATGCCAGTAACGAAATTGAAACCATCCGGCAAAGACAAAATGGTAAGAATAAGCAGAATAGCGCCAGTAATAGCAATGTCATAACCTGCCATTTCTGTGGTAACTCAGGCAAAAAAAGCAAGGGTACAATACCGACAATAATAGCTATTGCAGCCTGATTCACGCTAATGATTGGTATAGGTTGTTTCCAATTTGTTGTTATCTTATTTATCACAACTGAAAACCACATCCTTATTCATCCTTACCCTTTTATTTTTCCAGAAGAGTATTCCTTATTTTTTACAAAGCAGCCAGAAGCACAAGAAAAATTATCAAACATCTTCGCAGATTAATTTCAGGTTAACAGTCATTTCAAAAATATATGCGAACAGCTTCGCAAATACAGAAACTGCCACCTGCTAATTACCCACCAAATGTTATATTGATCGCAAATGCAACATTGCGATACTGATATCAAATAAAATATTTCGTAATGTTTTGTCTGCATTCTCATTACAGACATAAATAAACATTATAAACTCACGATAAGTTACATTATCCACTTATTATTATAATTAAACACTAAATTCATTTTTGAAATTATTAACCAAGCCTATAAATTAATAAAACAATTAACTTAATCATATGTAAAACAATAAAAATCATTATTACCAGAGATTACCTCAATTATTGAACACTGCATTAGTGAAACTACTTAAATGAGTATCCAATTTTTGTTTTGTGATTAAGATCGCATTGATTTAACTTGAATGATACTAAATTAATATTTCCATTCTATTTTTATATGGAAAATAATCAAAAAATCATGTTAAATACAATAAGGTGGTTTTTATGAAAAACAAAATAATTGTGTCTGACTCTCTACAAGAAAATTATCTTACTAAATTATTTAATGACGAAGTGTTAGCAATCCATATAAAAAAATATGTTGATAGCGATATCGCAAACAAGCTTTCTGATTTTTTTCTCTCCCATGAAAATCTAGAATGCCATCCTCATGATTTGAAAAAAGGAGATGAAGTTGTTTTAGTTGATTATGGTGTTGATAGAATTGGTCCGTCTTACAATACAACTTTTGGTCACCCCAAAGATAGCGATAGCTATAAAAAATATTTTGAAAATGCGTTACCTGCCATCAGAAATGTCAGAAATTTCTGTGCTCCAATGTTAGCTCCTTTCGATAAATTTCGTTTAGAACTGGACGAGATATGGTCCGCCGGGGCCAGCATTGCAAACTTTGAAGGTAAAAAGATGCATGCGGGTATTGCCAGAGTGATGAGCAGGCCGGAACGCTCTTTTATGGTTGAAAAACAACCCCATTTTGATGGCCTTCAACAACAATCGGTCAATTTGTTGGGCCAATTCTCAGTGAATATCTATATAAAAATGCCTACAAATGGAGGAGAGCTTGAGCTGTGGGATGTTCCTGAAATCCCTATTACCGAGTTAATCGAAGATAATGCAGAAAACGATTGGCGAGGCACACTTCCGCCATCCATCCTTATTAAACCAGAACAAGGAGATTTGATTATAATAAACACCAGGAAACCCCATGCTATTCGTAGTTTTTCCGAAGGGTGCAGAATATCATTACAAAGCTTCATTGGATTATCACTAAATAAACATCTCATGTTATGGAATTAATTATATGGTTGGTGTAATCAGTACATTAGGAACATTTTTTCTTTTAGGATTGGGAGCTGCGGCTCCCGTTGGCCCTATAAATATAGAAATTATGCGTAGACACTTGAATATCAGTTGTCTTCACGCAGTAATTTTTGGCTTAGGTGCTTGTTTTGCCGATATAATTTATTTATTACTTTTAGGTTTTGGTATATTACAATTGTTTTCCAATACTATTTTTATGCCTATTTTTGGGTTTTTAGGCGCATTGATGGTCATTTGGTTTGGTATTACCAGCTTCATAAATAAGAAAAATGAGGAAAATATCAATATCATCTCCAAACCCTATCATAGACAATTTTTTGATGGTGTATTGTTGACACTATTAAATCCATACAATGTTATTTTTTGGCTGTCTGTCAGCGCACAACTCAACAATATTGCATCAGGTAAATATAGTTTAGCTATTGGTGCAGCAGGGACAATTATTGGCGTCATTGTTTGGGTTGCCTTTATTAATACTGTGATATTCTTCTCCAGGAAAATGCTCAGTCACCGTGTTATCAAGTTTATTAATTACACCAGCGGTGTCGTTCTTATTATGCTTGGAATCTATTTCTTTTCATATTCAATAACATTATTTAATCTGAAATTTTCTTAAGTCAGGAAATGCTATGCCTGAGGGTCGAATAACGTTTTTAATCAAACGAAATTTCGTGGAGATCCTTAGGCATTACTTCTAGAACTTGCTGGTCAAGCCCCGGTAAAGCACTGTGGATCGTTTTCCAAACAATCTCAAAATCCACCTTGAAGTAGCCATGAGCCAAAGCATTACGCATCTGGTAAGCAAACGACAATGGCAATTCAGGGTTAGCAACAGCGAAATTGGGATAATGCTTCCCAATGTTATTACTGGCCTCGCCGATGATCTCGAAGTTGCGGATCACAGCTCATACAGGCACAGCCTCGGCAAGAATAGCCGCCCTGAATTTCTCTGGTAGTGCCTTCGGAGTCAACACATCCACTGGCACACCGAGCAGTTGCAACAACTCGTGCCGGATCGCGCCAATGTCAAAGAGGGTGGTTTCCGGCGTCGGGTCAATCAGGATGTCCAAGTCACTGTCTTCGGTATCATCACCGTGTATAACAGACCCGAAAACACGGGCATTACGAGCACGATGAGATTCCACTACGCGACGGATGGCCGCCCGATTGGCAGCTAAGACTATTGATGGTTTCATGCCATTAACTCCGCAACAAAATCTGGTTTTATAATATGTGGCACCAAAAGGAAAGCAATACCAAAGCCCGCTTTCCATCATCAATGTCGGTGCCAAAATCCGTGTTTTTTCTGACGTTCATGACACAGGAAAATCGCATGAATTGAAGCTTTCCTATCAGCGTTTCTTCTGTTGAAAAAAGAAGTACGGCTGTAGTACTAAATAAGATAGAACGGTTATAGCAATCGCTCCATGAGACAGTAACGCGAAATCATAGTTGTCAATTTATGTGGCAGTTGCTTAATTATGTTGATGCCTTGTTGAAATCGTTTTCATCACAGCAAAAACCAGGAAGACAAAAAATGGGTGTAGCACTATTATGAAACCTTATTCAAAACAACTGCTCTGGTTTCATTACTTATTGTTAATTAAACGAGAAGGGTTGTATCAAGCTATGGGACATCTTATCCGTACTGAACAGAGGATACCGGAGCGGTAACGATTCTCGACACACGCATTAAATTCAAGAACTACGGCTAGAATATTCTCAATTTCCTGCCCCGTTCCGTTGTGTTATCCGATAAGGCGTTTACGCCATTAAAAACATGATCCAACAAACTTAGTTGAAGTTGCTGTGACTTTGGCATATATTTTGTGCAAAGATCTCTTAAATTAATTCCCTCGTAGGGAGAACTTCAAGATGAATGCACCTGATATCAAAAAAGCACAACATGTTGCCTACGCTCAACGTGTAAAAGAGCAGAAGAGTGGTCATGCAACTCCACAGCCCTTTATACAAAGGCCAGCTTTAAGTGTGCCATCAGGTAGCTCCGTTGCAGATATGGCTCCGAACTTCTGATTCTTCCCCTGTACCGAACATGATATATTGAGCCAAGTGTTTATAATATTTAGCTCTTTTTTATGACTGTTGAACACATACCGCCTTCTGAGCAAATTTATTTGCTCAATCAAGAGTTAATCCAAAACGCTGATAGCTTAGCAGGGCCAGCAATCACTGTTGGTGGTCAAGCCGTGCGCTACTGGGTAAATACATACCTTCATAAATACTCGAAAAATAATTTACCTAACGAAGTTTTCATAACTTCTGTTGATGTCGATTATGTAACAAAACGAAACAATGTTGAAAATATCGCCAGAGCATTCAACGTTGAACCTCATTATAGCAACCCACTTGATCTCCCATCTATTGCAATATGCCTCCTGACCGATAAGGACACAAAGACGATTAAAGAGCATGAAGGCCGATTGTTCTCTAACCCTGATAACAATGATGAATGTAACCTTGTTGATATCATTGACCGGCCAGCAGGTTTTGAATACGACGATTTATCTGGCGACAAACTATACTTAAATACAGAACGTTTTATGATTAATGCAGCGCCAGGCTCTCATGAGTTCGTCCGCGTTTTGAATCCTATCGCTTGTATTCGATCTCGCCTCGCCAACATTGTGAATAAAGTCAAAGACGATATTGAGGTCGAGAAAGAGCGCATCAGAAGTCTGATGATCCCTGCTTATTACTTTCTGTTAGAAAGACTTGAGCATGAAGATTTTCGAACAGCCAGAAAATATGTTGAAGACTTTGGTTATCTGCTACAAGAACGATCCCAGCATCACTGTCTTGTGAAGTATTGGATTGAACTCCATAAAGTTCTTGAATCACTTCAAGTTAATCTCTCTGAACACAGGGATGATTACGAGTTGCCGGATATGTTTCTTGATGAAGAGTTAAGAAGAATGGCTGAACATCATAAAAATCAATATATTAGATTAAGATCTCACTTACAGTTAGACCAATAACTTTATAAGAACGAACGCCCTATTGGGTGTTTCAGACCGCTATTTTTTAAAGCCCGGTTTACCGTTTCTAGCTCTCCATTCTTTTATTTCATGCACTATGGCACTAGGACCACTTTTCCCATACTCTGGGTAATATAGAAGATCAGACCCAGCAGGCTGTTCTGATAGACGCTCAAATTCCATGACAGCAACTATACCCTATGGATTTCAAGATGCATCGCGACGGCAAGGGAGTCAATCCCCGGGAGCATAGGAAACTATGTGACCGGGGTGAGCGAGTGCAGCCAACAAAGAGGCAACTTGAAAGATAACGGGTATATATGATCTTTCTCTATGGAGTATGTATCGGTACAAATGCCTATGACAAAATCAAGGAACTCTTTTTTTGTATAATCAGATATCTTTTTCATATTCATTTACCATTTTTATGAATTTCAATATGTCGCTTCGGAGTTACTACTCGCAGGTTATTGAGTCCATAAACAGAACCATCATCTTTAATAAACTGAACATGATGTATTTCATATTGTTAGATCGATTTAATGCCAAAATCGGCTGGAAATACTAAGATATAATTCCAACACCGGCAGCGATTCAATGTTGGTATATTATCCACAAAGTATTAATCTGCGTGATGAAAAGGATTGTAAAAACCCTTTTCATCACTTATTCGACTGCTATTCTTTAAAGCCCGGTTTACCGTTTTCGGCTCGCCATTCTTTTATAACTTTGAGCACACCTTCCGGGCTATCTTCAACTCCATTCTCCGGATAGAAAATTAGTCCATTTCCGTTTGGATGTTCTACAAGTTTTTCAAAATGATCTATTAAATTATCATGTTCTTCCTCTGAAACATCCACCGCCCATATTTTATTCAATAGGGATAAGAATTCAGCTTCAGTATAATCTTCCAGTTTATTTTTCAGTTCCATCTTACATACCCTCTCTGTTAGAATGGAGTTCAATATGTTTTTTCGGTGTTACCACTCGTAAATTATCAATATCATAGACAGCTCCACCATCTTTAATTGGTTTTACATGGTGGATATCGAATTTTTTCTTTCCACCTATTTGTTCAGTTGGAATGGAAAATGGCGCATACTCTAATTCTTTTTTTATTTACATCAGAAAAATCCTTTACCAACTCAGGATCATTACCAACCTCTTTCCAAAACGCTCTTCTAAAATCATCGAAATTATTAAATGTCCTCCCTCGCAACTTATCCGCTATCTGACTGGGAATCGGCGCTCCCATATCTTGTCCTGCAAGACTTAACCAATTACCCTCAACTTTTTGCCCTCGACCAGTCACCACTCCCGGTTGATTTCGGGGGGTATTAAACATCACATAGATCGGTTTAACACCTAAATTGGCTGGAAATACCAGAATGTAATCGCGAAAATCCTTGTCTTCCGGTATCGGCAACGATTCAATATCGCTACCCACTTTATCCGGAATCGGTAATATCGTTATCTGCGACGAGATAAACGGCTGTTCCTCATTCCCAGTATGGGGAGGAACCTTAAATTCCTGTTCGTTTGGCGTCCATAAAATCGTTGGCCGATTTTCTCCTTGTTCCCAGAACTCGTAATTACCGGTAGCCGGATTTAGTTTCATCATACGAACCGGCACTTTATCCAGACCACTCTCCGGGCTGACGTGATACCCCTGAACTGTCATCCTGCCGCTTTTTCCATCTCTAATCCAGCGAAAACGAACACGGGTCGGCGCTTTACCAAGCTGTTCTGCAATCTCACTAAGATGATGCTGGTTTAAGTAATCTTCCTCGCCTTCATTTAACCCGGATGAATAAAACAGCCCCATTAATCCGACTGTCAACGGATTTGGTACCGCCAGCCAACGCCCGGCGCTGGTAATACCACCGCCAATGTAACGCATCACCAATGCTTCACTATCCGCTATAGCGCTACGGGTAGTTGCAGTCACCGCGATAGCAGCAGCTTCGGCCTTATCTTTGCTGCCGCTAAGCCACCGTTTATACCACGGTAATTTTTTATCCTGCGGTTTATCCGGTTTAGGTGGGTGTTTATTACTCTGCGGGGGCTGTTCAGGTTTTGATACCATTACCGGAGCAGGAGATAACGGAACCTGACATATCGCCATCCTACCAAAGTTATTTACCGGTTCAGTTTCTGTACCGGCATCGGTACAGCCTTTACCTCGCTGACGGGATTTGGCAAATACCGGGATCGGAGGAGGAGCCTGGGTTACAGGCGGTGGTGAGGATTGGATATTTCCCATTTCCTTCACCGGTGATGAGAAGTTTTGCGCTGCCATATGAGCAGGTGCTTGTTGACGAAGCTGCTCCTGTTTCTCGTAACTGTCCATCACTGAATTAATAAATCGGGCCCGACAGGGACAAGTACTAATGCTATCCAATGTGCCCGCCAGCTTACTCCCCATGTCAAACATATCTGTTAATGATGTAAGTGCCGGGATGTTTACCACAGGTAACCTTATCCCCTTCACGAGCAGTTGCTCACCCGTCAGATGTCATAGTGTGGTCACCAGTAATAATCTGGCCGCCACAAGTTGTTTTATCACCAACCAGCAGGAAATATCCTATTGCCATCTATTCACTTCTCCATTAATTCACCGTATGAAGAGTGGTTCTAACTGAAATCATCATGTTTTCACCACTTATGGATTAATAAGCGTTCAATGATGCAATAGATTTCGCTTAAAGATATATAGGAATATTCCGAAATTTATCGAAATTAAGTTGCCTGATGCTAATAATACCTCATGATTTATAAAAATTTATATACAATTTTTTATCAAAAGCAAATATCACGAATAAATTTGCAACCAATGACGATATTGGTTTTGCATGCAAATGGTTTCTAAGGACACAACATCAGATTAGCAGGATTCATGGGGTAGGTTTTCTCAGTATAAAAATCAGCTCTTTTTATATGAGTCTTGATTAGATCAAAAAAGTGCTGACCAAAAGGCCAGCACTTTGTGATGAATCTAAAACAGCATCGAAACACTGTTTAGAATAAGCAATAACTTGTTATCTTCAAACTTAATCGTAGATATTCACGCGATCACGCAACTCTTTGCCAGGTTTAAAATGGGGAACGTATTTACCTTCCAGCTCCACTTTATCACCGGTTTTAGGGTTACGACCTACGCGCGGAGCACGGTAGTGAAGAGAAAAACTGCCGAATCCGCGTACCTCTATACGTTCACCATCTGCCAATGTTATTGCCATATGGTCGAGTATTTCTTTCACTGCATCTTCAACGGTTTTGGCCGAAATATGAGATTGCTGGCCAGCAAGTCTTTCAATTAATTCAGACTTGGTCATGAGTACCTCCCTAAACTACCGCACTTGGATAACACTTACGTGTTATCCACCGTTATTCACTTGAATTATTCGCCTTTCGCTGCTTTGAAAGCTTCAGCCATTGCATTGTTTGCAAAGTTTGCGTCTTCTTGCTTGTTCACAGAAGCGATAGCGTCTTTTTCGTCAGCTTCGTCTTTAGCGCGAACAGACAGGTTGATAACGCGGTTTTTGCGATCAACACCAGTATATTTGGCTTCAACTGCATCACCCACATTCAGAACCAGCGTTGCATCTTCAACACGGTCACGAGAAGCTTCTGATGCACGCAGGTAACCTTCAACGCCGTCAGCCAGTTCTACTGTCGCACCTTTAGCATCAACCGCGGTCACTTTACCAGTCACAATAGCACCTTTCTTGTTCACAGACAGGTAGTTATTGAATGGATCTTCCGCCAGTTGTTTGATGCCCAGAGAGATACGCTCACGTTCTGCATCAACTTGCAGAACAACAGCCGCGATTTCATCACCTTTTTTGTATTCACGAACTGCTTCTTCTCCAGCAACGTTCCAGGAGATGTCAGACAGGTGAACCAAGCCATCAATGCCGCCATCCAGACCAATGAAGATACCAAAGTCAGTAATAGACTTGATCTTACCTTCAACACGGTCATTTTTGTTGTGAGTTTCAGCAAATAGCTGCCAAGGGTTAGCTTTACACTGTTTCAGACCTAAGGAGATACGACGACGTTCTTCGTCGATATCCAGAACCATAACTTCCACAACGTCACCAACGTTAACCACTTTAGATGGGTGGATGTTTTTGTTGGTCCAGTCCATTTCTGAAACGTGTACCAGACCTTCAACGCCTTCTTCGATTTCTACGAAGCAACCGTAATCAGTCAGGTTAGTTACGCGACCAGTCAGTTTAGTACTTTCTGGATAACGCTTAGCGATTGCTACCCAAGGATCTTCGCCCAGTTGTTTCAGGCCCAGAGATACACGGGTACGCTCACGGTCAAATTTCAGTACTTTAACTGCGATTTCATCGCCCACATTGACGATTTCACTTGGATGTTTAACACGTTTCCAAGCCATATCAGTAATGTGTAGCAAGCCATCAACGCCACCCAGATCAACAAATGCGCCGTAGTCAGTCAGGTTCTTAACGATACCTTTAACTTCCATACCTTCTTGCAGGTTTTCCAGCAGTTGATCACGTTCTGCACTGTTTTCAGATTCGATAACAGCACGACGAGAAACCACGACGTTGTTGCGTTTCTGATCCAGTTTGATGACTTTAAACTCAAGCTCTTTACCTTCCAGGTGAGTTGTATCACGAACTGGACGAACATCAACCAGAGAACCAGGCAGGAATGCGCGGATACCGTTCAGTTCAACAGTAAAACCGCCTTTTACTTTACCGTTGATGATGCCGGTAACTGTTTCTGCGTCTTCGTAAGCTTTTTCCAGCATCAGCCACGCTTCATGGCGTTTTGCTTTCTCACGAGACAGAACAGTTTCACCAAAACCATCTTCAACAGCGTCTAGAGCAACATCAATTTCATCACCGACCTGGATTTCCAGCTCACCCTGAACATTTTTAAACTGTTCTACAGGAATAGCGGATTCTGATTTCAGACCTGCATCGACCAATACAACGTCTTTATCAATAGCAACAACGATGCCGCGAACGATAGCACCTGGACGAGTTTCAATAGATTGCAGGGATTCTTCAAAGAGTTGAGCAAAAGATTCTGTCATGTTAATGATCTTCAAGATTTTAATTTAACGTCCATTTAGCTTCCCGCCGAATGGGGTTGTTTTACATGCCCTGCTACGATTCCCTGTAACAAGGTTGTCTGGTTTGCGGAAAAATTCTCTACCCGCGTACCTAGTTTTTAGTAGGTCGTCATCAATTATAAGCTAAAAACTTAAAATCGCTCAGGTAATTGAGAGAATTTTTTTCGCATAATTTAGCGCCTTGTCGATAACTTCTTCGATAGACATACTGGTTGAATCCAATATTAATGCATCTCCAGCCGGCGCTAACGGCGCAACTGCCCGGTTACGGTCACGGTAATCACGTTCCTGTATCTCGGACAAAAGACATTCAAAGTTAACACTAAAGCCTTTTTCCTGCAACTGTAGCATACGTCTGTGCGCACGTTCTTCTGCACTGGCATCAAGGAATATTTTTACCGGGGCATCAGAAAACACCACAGTTCCCATATCACGGCCATCTGCAATCAAGCCCGGTGCAACCCGAAAAGCACGCTGACGCCGTAACAAGGCTTCACGAACTCGTGGAAAAGCAGCCGCCTGCGAGGCAGTATTGCCGACCGTCTCGGTCCGGATCTCATTACTGACATCCTCGCCCTCAAGCATCACACTGAGCTTCCCTTTTCTAGGGACAAAGCGCACATCAAGATTAGCAGCCAGAGGAACTAACGCGTCTTCAGACTGGATATCCACCTGATGATGAATCGCTGCCAGTGCCAATACTCGATAAATAGCACCTGAATCAAGCAGTTGCCAGCCTAAGGCCTCTGCCAGTGCCTGGCATAATGTTCCTTTACCTGCACCACTTGGCCCATCAACAGTTATTACTGGGGCTATCGCCACCATTATTGTTCTCCTTTAGCATGGCAAGTTAACACTTCACCAGATGCTGAATATTTACTCAATAAAATAATCAATATCTGCCGTTTATTATACGCACTCACAGAGTGAACGAAATAAGCGCATGCCATGTAGATAGATTTTGATCAAAGAAATACGCTTTATTAAATCATAATAATCGATAATTATGACTTTCGCTGGCTTAATCTCTCCAATTGATTGAAATAATCAGGAAAGGTCTTTGCTGTACAACCTGGATCGAGAATGGTAACCGGTGTATCGGACAGCGCCACCAATGAGAAACACATCGCCATTCGATGATCATTATAGGTACCAATTTCAGCAGGTAACAATCTTGGTGGTGGTGTGATGCGAATGTAATCACTCCCCTCTTCCACCTCTGCACCGACTTTACGCAATTCAGTTGCCATCGCATGCAGCCGATCCGTCTCTTTTACCCGCCAATTGTATATATTGCGAATGACGGTCTCCCCTGCCGCAAACAACGCAGTGGTTGCAATGGTCATAGCTGCATCAGGAATCTCATTCATGTCCATATCAATGCCAGTGAGAGAGCCTCGTTCACATTCAACAAAGTCATCACCCCAACGAATTTTCGCCCCCATTTTCTCCAGCACATTGGCAAATTTGATATCCCCTTGAAGGCTATTTTTACCAACTCCGGTCACCCGCACAGTACCACCTTTAATTGCTGCGGCCGCCAGAAAATAGGAAGCAGAAGAGGCATCACCTTCAACCAAATAGTGGCCCGGAGAAACGTATTGCTGTTGGCCTTTAATATGGAAAATCTGATATTGATCGTGATTTACGGTAATACCAAAACTTTTCATCAATGCCAGAGTGATATCAATATAAGGTTTGGAAACCAATTCCCCTTGAATATGAATCTCAGAATCATTTTCCGCCAATGGTACAGCCATCAGCAATGCGGTCAAAAATTGGCTGGAAACCCGGCCATCTACCGTCACTTTGCCGCCAACAAAACCCCCTTTGACGTGTAACGGCGGATAATTTTCCTGCTCCAGATAATCAATTTCTGCGCCCCCTTGGCGCAAAGCATCCACCAGATGACCAATCGGGCGCTCTTTCATCCGAGGTTCGCCGGTAAGAACGACGTCATTTTTTCCCAAGCATAACGCGGCGGTTAGGGGACGCATTGCTGTGCCGGCATTACCCAGAAACAGTTCTACCGGCCCTTTATGGGTAATCAATCCACCAATACCGTCAACTTCACAACGGGTACGATCATCAGATAAACGATAACTGACACCCAACGCAGCCAAGGCATTGAGCATATGACGAATATCATCACTGTCCAACAAGTTAGTTAAGCAGGTAGTACCTTTAGCAAAGGCTGCCAGTAATAACGCACGGTTGGAAACACTTTTTGATCCTGGCAGGTTAATAGTTCCACTAATGGAAGAAATAGGTTGTAGCATCAGGGATTGCATAAATAACAGGCTCTCCGATTCTCAATTAGGTTATTTTTAATTATAAGTGAGTCATTGTTACGTTTGAGGAAATATTTTTTTCTACCCTGAGATAGACCGGGAACCATTGTTCCCGGTAAAGTTGACAAATCAGCCGTTACGACGCTCAAAATCAGCCATAAAATCAACTAAAGCCTGAACCCCTTCGACAGGCATTGCATTATAAATAGAAGCACGCATACCGCCGGAAACCCGGTGACCTTTCAATGCCTGCAACCCTTGTGCATCTGCTTCTGCCAGAAATTTGCTGTCCAGTGAGGCATCAGCCGTCTTGAACGGCACATTCATCAGGGAACGATTTTCAAGGACGACTTGGTTATGGTAGAAATCACTGTTATCAATGGCATTATAAAGTAACTCAGCCTTAGCACGGTTACGTTTTGCCATCTCTTGTACCCCGCCTTGCTCTTTCATCCACTTGAAGACCAAACCAGAGAGATACCAGGCAAACGTTGGCGGCGTGTTGAACATGGAGTCATTCTCTGCCAGCACCGTATAATCAAGAATAGACGGGGTTTCTTTACGGGCTTTGCCTAATAAATCTTCACGAACAATAACCAGTGTGAGCCCCGCCGGACCAATATTTTTCTGCGCTCCAGCATAAATCATACCATAACGGCTAACATCTAACGGCCCGGAAAGAATAGAGGAAGAGTAATCCGCAATAATAATTTTATTATCATCAAAATCTGGCTCTTTATGAATTGCGATACCATCAATGGTTTCATTCGGGCAATAATGGACATAAGCCGCATCATTACTTAATAACCATTCACTCATTGGCTTAACGCCTTTCAAGCCATTAATTTCGGTTTTGATATTAATTACATTCGGCGTGCAATATTTTTCTGCTTCTTTGACTGCACATTCAGCCCAGTAACCACCATCAATATAATCAGCTTTAACATTATCACCCAGCAGGTTCATTGGGATAGCGGCAAATTGACCACGGGCGCCACCATGGCAGAACAATACTTTATAGTTTTCAGGCACTGACAATAGATCTCTCAGATCATTTTCAGCTTCCTTTGCCACTGCGACAAATTCCTTACCTCGGTGACTAATTTCCATAATTGAAGTCCCAATACCATGCCAGTTACAGAGCTCTTGTTCAGCTCTACGCAATACTTCGACCGGTAACATAGCGGGACCTGAACTGAAATTATATACCTGATTCATTTACCTCACCTTATTCTGACGAAATAACAATGATTGATAACAATAAATAATCTGATATATCGGTTGTACCATTCCCATTTCATTGCTGCAATGGTTATTCAAACGTTGAACAAAACTATCGCAAAAATAGCCAATAAACTTGTTCATTCAGCGCTATTACAGGTGAGCCGCTTATTTTTTACCTTTTTTATCTACAGCTATGAGAGGAAGGAATAATGTGAAATGACGAATCGGGTAAAGCAATAAAGCCATGATGTCGGTAAAATCGCACTGCATTATCATCTTTTGCATCAACAAGCAGCGCATAAGACGCAATTTCGGCACGAATGGTCCTCTCAATAGCATCAGCTAGCAATGCTCCACCGAGTCCCTGATTTCTAAATGCCTGATCAACGGCCAACCTCCCCATCCGTACTGCCGGCACTGTTGGGTATCGTGGCAGTTTCTTAATAGTAACCGTAGGGAGGTTGGTCAACTGGATACCGGCAGCAGCCAGAGTATAATATCCCACTACCCGGTGATCATGAAGCGCAACAAAACAAGCTGCACCTGTGCGCTCTATTGTTATCTCTGAATCACAAATCAATATTTCACAAACATCTCGTGAATTTTTACCGGATCACGCGTTTCAGTCAGAGCTAATTGTAAAAGCACTCTGGCCTTTTGTGGGTTCAGACGTTCAGAAGCGACAAAGCCATGCTTGCTATCATCCACTTCCGCATCCTGAGTAACATATCCCACCGGTACACGGCTTGATCTGACGACCACAACCCCATCTTTAGCCGCTTGAGCCAAAGTATCGAAAATCGCCTTATACATATTACCGTTGCCCACACCAGCGCTGACAATACCTTGGTAACCATCTCTCAACAGAGCTTTCGCCGGCAGATCAGACGCATTGGCATAGTTATAGACAATGCCTACTTTAGGCAGTTTATCCAGTTTACTGACATCAAAAATCGCCTTACTCGCTCTCGGCTTAGCGTCAGCGTAATAATTGACTTTGCCATTATGAACAAAGCCCTCAGCACCCGCATTAACTGGCTGGAATGCCTGAACTTCGGTGGTGCTCATTTTCACCACAGTGCGCCCACTGATAACCGCATCATTCATTGCCATCAACACACCACGTTTGGCTGATGCTTGATCACCGGCAACCACCACAGCGTTATACAGATTTAACGGGCCATCGGCACCAAGCGCCGTAGACGGGCGCATCGCACCAACCATGACAATCGGTTTCTGGCAGTGGGTAGTTAGATCGAGGAAGTAAGCAGTTTCTTCCATTGTGTCAGTACCGTGGGTGATAACAAAACCATCGGTCTTGCCACAATCAGCGTTGATTCTTTTCGCTAGCGTCAACCACACCTGATCATTCATATCCTGCGAACCAATACTCACCACCTGCTCACCTTTTAGGTTGGCGATATCTTTGATCTCAGGAATAGCATTGACTAATTCATCAATAGCAACTCTTCCAGCAACATAGTTGGATTGGATTGCAGACTTCCCACCACCCGCAATCGTCCCTCCTGTCGCCAAAAGCGTAATATTTGGTAAAGCAAAAGCAGAACCACTAATTAATGCCAATAAACTGGCTAAAGCTGTGTGTTTCATCTTTTTCATGCTTCTTCCTTAATAAAAAATATCCTGTTAGATTATGGATGATGATAACAATAAATCTGTGATACATACCAGACTTTAGCTACTGAAAAAAAACTCGTATGATGAGCGCCCCATAACGAGCACTCATAAGTGAATACCATGACGCAAACCTTTATTCCCGGCAAAGACGCCGCACTGGAAGACTCAATCAACCGTTTTCAGCAAAAACTGCAACACCTTGGTTTTAATATCGAAGAAGCTTCATGGCTGAACCCGGTTCCTAATGTCTGGTCGGTTCATATCCGCGACCGCGATTGCCCTCTCTGTTTTACCAATGGCAAAGGTGCCAGCAAGAAAGCCGCTTTAGCTTCTGCTTTAGGGGAGTATTTTGAACGCTTGTCAACTAACTATTTTTTTGCTGACTTCTATTTAGGCGAAGCTATCGCTAACGGTGATTTTGTCCATTATCCGAATGAAAAATGGTTTGCTTTACCGGAAGATGATTCTCTACCAGCAGGCATTCTGGATGACCGGTTACACCAATTTTATAATCCTGAAAATGAGTTATGCGCCAGTCAGTTAGTCGATTTGCAATCAGGTAATGAAGAGCGTGGTATCTGCTCGCTGCCATTTACTCGTCAGTCTGATGATCATACCGTCTATATTCCGATGAATATTATTGGCAATCTTTATGTTTCCAATGGTATGTCAGCTGGCAACACTATGAATGAAGCCAGAGTTCAGGGATTATCTGAAATTTTTGAACGCTATGTGAAAAATCGTATTATCGCCGAAGGCATCAGCCTGCCAGAAATTCCCCAGGAAGTGATGAACCGTTATCCCGGCGTTGTCGCCGCAGTCAGCAAATTACAGGATGAAGGTTTCCCACTCTATTGTTATGACGCCTCTCTCGGTGGACAGTTCCCGGTTATTTGCGTAGTGCTGTTTAATCCCAATAACGGGACTTGTTTCGCCTCTTTTGGTGCACATCCTGAATTTGGTGTAGCACTGGAACGTACTGTGACCGAATTATTACAAGGACGCAGTTTGAAAGATCTGGATGTGTTCAATGCGCCGACTTTCGATAATGAAGAAGTGGCAGAACATACCAATCTGGAAACTCACTTTATCGATTCGAGCGGTTTAATCAGTTGGGATTTATTCAAACAAGATGCTGATTATGCGTTCGATGACTGGAATTTCAGCGGCACGACAGAAGAAGAGTTCGCCACTTTGATGGCTATCTTCAAACAATTGGATGCCGAAGTTTATATTGCTGACTACGAGCACCTTGGTGTTTATGCCTGCCGTATTTTGGTTCCGGGAATGTCTGATATTTATCCTGTGGAAGATTTACATCTTGCTAATAACACGATGGGAACGCATTTGCGGGAAGCTTTATTAGCATTACCGGATAGCCAGTGGCAAGCCGAAGAATATCTGGCACTGATTGAGCAATTAGATGAAGAAGGTTTGGATGATTTTACCCGTATCCGTGAGTTGTTTGGCATTGCGGTGGGTAAAGATAATGGCTGGAGCAATTTACGGATTGGTGAACTAAAATCCATGTTGGCGCTGGCTGGCGGTGATTTGGAACAGGCTTTAATTTGGGTAGAATGGACTCAAGATTTTAACGCCTCAATCTTTACGGCCGAACGCGCTAATTATTATCGCTGTTTGCAAACACTACTTTTACTTGCTCTGGAAGCGGATAAAGCGCCTACACAATATTATCAAGCATTCGTAAAAATGTATGGGCAAGATGCTGTTGAAGCAGCATCAGCAGCTATTTCTGGTGAACACTGTTTTTATGGTCTGTGGTCAGTTGATGCAGATTTAAAATCACTGCCCGCTCATCAGGCTTTATTGGCTGCTTATGAGAAGCTGCAAAAAGCAAAATGCGATTTCTGGAACGCAAAATAAAATTGTAGAAAAGACAATTTATAATTAAAAGTAAAATTCAGGTTAAATTAAATTTATTTGCAACAACAAGTAAATAACAATTTGGCCTGTAATTTTACTTACCAAACTTCCTACCAATGGGTTAAATAAAAAAATATTATAATTTTTAAAATTTTTTTATTTTATTAAAATCAACAGGTTAAGTTGAATTTAAACCATTTTCACTCCCCAAAACAGAGTCCACTCTCAGGGAATTATGATCTATATCAAATTCTCCCCTTCACGCCTTTGTTACTATCATTACGTACCGTAACTTATTAATGATAAAGAGAATGTTGGTATGAAAGCTGACACCCCCTTTAACCTATTACCACCTGCGATAATGACACAAATCGCCAATGACATTGGTGTTTATAAAACTACTAAACCTGTTGCCATTACCTATCTGTCAGCAATAACTGCCGGAATTTTTATTTCCATTGCATTCGTCTTTTATATTACCGCGACTACAGGAACCACATCTGTCCCTTATGGGCTAGCTAAATTAGTCGGCGGTATCTGTTTTTCCCTTGGATTAATGTTAGTAGTCGTTTGCGGAGCAGATTTATTTACTTCTACTGTGTTGACGATTATTTCCAAAGCCACCGGGCGTATAACCTGGTATCAAATGATTAAAAACTGGATTAACGTTTATCTCGGTAATTTGATTGGCGCGCTATTTTTCGTCGCCATTATCTGGTTTGCCGGTCAATACCGTGTTGCCGACGGATTATGGGGCTTGAATGTCTTGCAAACAGCAAACCATAAAATGCATCACTCTTTTATTGAAGCGCTATTTTTAGGCATTCTCGCCAATTTAATGGTTTGTCTCGCTGTTTGGATGAGTTATGCCGGACGTAGTTTAATGGACAAAATATTCGCCATGATTTTGCCAGTAAGTATGTTCGTTGCCAGCGGCTTTGAGCACAGTATTGCGAATATATTTTTAATCCCGCTTGGTGTTGCTATTAAACATTTCGCACCAACTGAATTTTGGATTAACGTAGGGGCAACGCCTGAACAATTTTCTCAACTCACCATTGCACACTTTATTACTAACAATTTAATTCCAGTCACTATTGGTAACATTATCGGTGGCGCCATTTTGGTGGGTTTAACTTACTGGTCAATTTATCTGCGTAGTGAGCAAAAACATTAATTAGCTCTCTCGCCTGATTTCTTAAAAGTTCGATTATTACAAAGGTAGAAGTATCATGACTGAATTAAATAAAAAGTTCTCTGTAGCATGGCAAGGTTTTAACCTGGGTGATTGGCAAAGCGCAGTCAATGTTCGTGACTTCATCCAAAAAAACTATACGCCATATGAGGGTGATGAATCTTTCCTGGCAGGTTCGACAAAAGCGACCGATACCTTATGGGAAAAAGTCATGGAAGGTATCAAAATCGAAAACCGCACTCATGCGCCGGTTGATTTTGATACTGATGTTGCTGCTACTATTACCTCCCACGACGCAGGTTATATCGAAAAAGATCTGGAAACCATTGTTGGCCTGCAAACGGAAGCCCCATTAAAACGTGCCCTAATCCCATTTGGCGGCATCAAAATGGTAGAAGGATCATGTAAAGTTTATGGCCGTGAACTCGATCCTAAATTGAAACAGATTTTCACTGAATACCGCAAAACGCATAATCAAGGCGTTTTCGATGTTTACACACCAGATATTCTTAAATGCCGAAAATCTGGTGTTCTGACAGGTCTGCCTGATGCCTATGGCCGTGGTCGCATTATTGGTGACTACCGTCGTGTTGCAGTATACGGTATCGATTTCTTGCGTGATGATAAATTAGCTCAGTTCAATTCATTGCAGGAAAAACTGGAAAACGGTGAAGATCTGGCAATGATTATTCAATTGCGTGAAGAAATCGCTGAACAGCACCGCGCTCTGGGCCAGATTAAAGAGATGGCGGCTAAATACGGCTATGATATTTCTGGCCCCGCCACTGACGCTAAGGAAGCGATACAGTGGACTTATTTCGCTTATCTGGCAGCGGTTAAGTCTCAAAATGGTGCCGCAATGTCCTTCGGTCGCGTTTCCAGTTTCCTGGATATCTACATCGAACGTGACCTGAAAGCGGGTAAGCTGACAGAAGTTGAAGCTCAGGAATTAATTGACCATCTGGTGATGAAACTGCGTATGGTTCGTTTCCTGCGGACACCTGAATACGACGAACTGTTTTCCGGTGACCCAATCTGGGCAACAGAATCTCTGGCAGGTATGGGAATAGATGGTCGCACGCTGGTGACTAAAAATAGTTTCCGCTTCCTGAACACCCTATACACAATGGGCCCATCACCAGAACCCAACATGACCATCCTATGGTCCGAAAAACTGCCGACAAATTTCAAAAAATTCGCGGCAAAAGTTTCCATCGATACCTCATCTTTGCAATATGAGAACGATGATTTGATGCGCCCTGACTTCAACAACGATGATTACGCTATTGCTTGTTGCGTCAGCCCTATGATTGTGGGTAAACAGATGCAATTCTTCGGCGCCCGCGCAAATCTGGCTAAAACGATGCTGTACGCTATTAACGGCGGTGTAGATGAAAAGCTGAAAATGCAGGTTGGCCCGAAAGAAGAGCCAATAAAAGATGAAGTGCTGGATTACGACAAGGTTATGGCCCGCATGGATCACTTTATGGATTGGCTGGCAAAACAGTATGTTACTGCACTAAACATCATTCACTATATGCATGATAAGTATAGCTATGAAGCGGCACTGATGGCACTGCACGACCGTGATGTTTACCGTACTATGGCCTGTGGCATTGCCGGTCTATCTGTCGCCGCTGACTCATTGTCTGCCATCAAATATGCCAAAGTGACACCGATTCGTGATGAAAATGGTTTAGCGGTTGATTTCAAGATTGAAGGTGAATATCCACAATTCGGTAACAACGACTCACGTGTTGATGATATCGCCTGTGATTTGGTTGAACGTTTCATGAAAAAAATCCAGAAACTGAATACTTATCGCAACGCGGTACCGACACAATCCGTTCTGACTATCACTTCTAACGTGGTATATGGTAAGAAAACCGGTAACACCCCTGACGGACGTCGTGCTGGCGCACCATTTGGACCCGGTGCCAATCCAATGCATGGTCGTGATCAAAAAGGTGCCGTCGCCTCTTTGACCTCTGTGGCTAAATTGCCTTTCGCCTATGCAAAAGATGGTATCTCTTATACCTTCTCTATCGTACCAAACGCGTTAGGCAAAGATGATGAAACACGCAAAACTAATCTGGCTGGTTTGCTGGATGGTTATTTCCACCATGAAGCAGAAATTGAAGGTGGTCAGCATTTGAACGTCAATGTGATGAACCGTGACATGCTGCTCGATGCCATGGAAGACCCTGAGAAATACCCTCAGCTCACCATCCGGGTATCAGGTTATGCCGTACGTTTCAACTCACTGACTAAAGAGCAACAACAGGATGTAATTACCCGTACTTTTACCCAATCTATGTAATAATTTGTTAGCAAAGGCCCTGAATTTTAGGGCCTCTATTCGTTTATCCTGCCAGTTTTGGAGTAAACCTGTTATGTCCGTACTTGGTCGTATCCACTCTTTCGAATCCTGTGGCACCGTTGATGGCCCCGGTATCCGGTTTATTGTTTTCTTTCAAGGTTGCCTGATGCGTTGTCTCTATTGCCATAACCGCGACACATGGGATACCCACGGCGGCAAAGACGTGACTGTTGAAGAATTGATAAAAGAAGCGACAACCTATCGTCATTTTATGAACGCATCCGGTGGCGGGGTTACTGCATCGGGTGGTGAAGCCGTTCTTCAAACTGAATTTGTACGTGACTGGTTCCGAGCCTGTCGTGCCGAAGGTATTCATACTTGTCTTGACACTAATGGATTTGTCCGCCGCTATGGTCCGGTTATTGATGAATTAATGGATGCCACAGATCTCGTTATGCTCGATTTGAAGCAACTTAATGATGAGATTCATCAGAAATTAGTCGGTGTCTCCAATCATCGCACCTTGGAGTTTGTCCGCTATCTGGCTAAACGTAACCAGAAAACCTGGATTCGTTACGTTGTGGTTCCGGGTTGGTCCGATGATAATGAATCCGTTCATAAGCTAGGTGAATTTACCAAAGATATGAAAAATATTGAAAAAATCGAGCTTCTGCCTTATCACGAACTGGGTAAACATAAATGGACAACTATGGGGGAAAAATATCAGTTGGAAGGTGTAAAACCGCCAGCAAAAGAGACAATGGAGAGAGTGAAAAACATTTTGGAAAGTTATGGTCATAAGGTTGTCTATTAATTAAATTAGTTAACTTCCATCTCTGAAATGACGTTTAAAAACAGTAGGAAAAACCATTTTAAATATCAAACTCTGGCTTGCCAGGATCAAACTACACGCACAAGTGGATATAGTATTTGGGATGAAATGGCTTATTAAAGATGGACTTCATATTAAACAGAGATCGTAATAGAAGCAGTGATTATTATTTCAAAATGGGGGTACCTTGCGGTCAAGCCAATAAGCGAGTCAGCATATGATTCATATAACGAATAAAAGATTAAGGTATAAGTCGTTTATATCTTTTCATAAATAAATAACTTTCCAAAATGGTGCTACACCTTATCTACTAACAACCCTATGTATAACAATGGGTTGAAGGAAGCTACGTGTAGCGGAATTATGAAACCTTATTTATAAACGACTTATATATCCGTTATCTTTCAAATTGCCTCTTTGTTGGCTGCACTCCCTTGCCGTCGCGATCCATCTTGAAATCCATAGGGTATAAAACCTATTCCCTAACAAATTAATTTCATCTGCTATCGGTATTCCATCTCTTTTTTCAACTGATTTTATTAAGTTTATCTCACGAGAATTAAATCCACTCTTTATCATTAATAATGCCTCTATTTTCTGTTTTGTCATTATCTAAACATCCCAATAAGTAAGCAATCTGATTAATATACACTAAATTTCATCATAATATAAAAAGAAAACAATCCACATAATCAGAAAAATATTTATCACGATGTGCTATATTTTTATATTTCTTCATAAATATAAATAAGTTAACTGACATCAAGAAAAGTGCAATAGGCATTGAAATAACCACAGCAAATAAAACTCCATAAAGATTAATTACAGTCTCCATTAAAACAACAAGGGGTCGCCTCAGAAGATAAAGCCAATCACCCCACTCTTTCATTCCAGAAGTGACATTTTAAAGTCGCAATAACAACTTCAGAATATCATGGCTTTTAATATTGCATTATGTAGCAAATTCCCCGGTACCAGAATTTGTAAATTTTGATACCTTACAACAAAGGAATTCATGAACTCTGTTTGGATACCAAAATCAGTAATAAACGGTCACATCAGGCACATGAACATTGAGGTTTTAACGAAACAGAATGAGTCATTTGTTTCCGCAAACAACTCACTTAATCGCGTTCCCCACGCTCTTAGGGCCCCGATAAAGTTGCTTCCGTCTGATAGGTTTCAGCTTCGCCAGGCAAACGTAAAAGTCCCTTGTATAGTCATCATCCTGTAAGAACAAAAATGCCGATCTTGAATATCGGCATTTTGCTGTGAAAGAGAAGATTAATTTAATGCTTTAACGCTTCAATTTTATCCCGGCTCAGTCCGGTACTAGTGACAATAATATCCAAACTCACGCCATGCCGTAATAAGGCACGAGCCGTTTCCAGTTTACCTTCCTCTCTACCTTCTGTTCGGCCTTCTGTTCGGCCTTGCTCAATACCTTGCTTGATACCTTGCTCGCGCCCTCTTTGTTCAAGCTCTTCTGCAATAGTCATCAACATCGTTTCATGCTTCGGAGATAGTTGCTTCAGTCTGACCAGTTTCAGCTTCGCCGGGCAAACGTAAAAGTCCCCTGTACAGCCATCACCTTGAATAAGAACAAAAATGCCGATCTTGAATATCGGCATTTTACTGTGAAACAGAAGATTAATTTAATGCTTTAACGCTTCAATTTTATCCCGGCTCAGTCCGGTACTGGTGACAATAATATCCAAACTCACGCCATGCCGTAATAAGGCACGAGCCGTTTCCAGTTTACCTTCCTCTCTACCTTCTGTTCGGCCTTCTGTTCGGCCTTGCTCAATACCTTGCTTGATACCTTGCTTGATACCTTGCTCGCGCCCTCTTTGTTCAAGCTCTTCTGCAATAGTCATCAACATCGTTTCATGCTCCGGAGATTGTTCAATCAGTTGATGGACAAAGTGGGAGAGATCCAGCGTATGTCCATTCAGTAAAATATAGCTTAACACAACATTGCGCTGCTCGGCTGTATTATACCCCGCATTCAAGAGTTCCACCAATTGGGGGACCCATTCCTGCATATCCCGGCAGCGAATGTGTTTTTGCACCAGCTCCATCAGGGCAACGCCTTTATGTGTCAGGATTTCTTCATCGCTGAGCACACTGACGTCCACTAAC
>NZ_JBHFKV010000042.1:0-42625 GCF_042879355.1 Photorhabdus sp. RM71S
TCGGTCAGTTGTGTATAGGCCATAGTGCATTTTCCTTTGGCGAGAAAGATGCCTACTATAGCAACTGACCGCCCTTCTGAAAAATTGCACTTATTAGTCGAATCTGCCATATTTTATTACCCAATAGAAAATAAAAAAGATATTACATCCTATAATGAGCAGGATATTTCAGTAATTTTTTCAATCGAATATAATGACAGAGATAAATAATAATGAGAAATAAACAGCTATTTCTCTCTACTCTACAAAAGCTAAAGTCGAGAACATCATTTCATAAACAACAAATAATTCATAACGTTTTAATACTATATTTTATAGAAATAACGAGCGGTATATTAATCAAGTGATGATTTATAGTAAATATTATAATTACATCCCATTCACCCATTATAATAACAAGAATATAAAATAAATCTCAAGCAATTATATTATTAAATTTATTACAAATCACTAATCATCAATTTGTTATTTATATATATTTTATTAACAAATGAGATATGGAATTAACAACAATCACTACGAAAAAATAATATCCAAAAAACGTGGTGTCAATTTTGACTATACCACGTTTTATTTCCAAATTTAATATCACTTCCCAATATGAAAAAATCGATGAATTAATACTATTTTAGATAACAGACGGTTATCCATAATCCCTAGATAACCAATTCTTTATATCTTCAACTATAGGAGTAATTTGCAAAACACCTTCACTATTCCTAAATCCATGACTGAGACCTGGGTATTGATAAAAGGTAATATTATCTTTCTTTAATTGTTCTTCCATTTTTATCGCTGAGCCAGGGCTGACGGAATTATCATTTAGTGTTTGAATAATCAAGATAGGTCTTTTAGTTTGACTTAACACTTTATATTGATCAATACCAAGTGAGATTCTCCACCAATTAGCACCGTGATTACTCATCTCTATATGACCCATATTATTCCCGGTAGCTATTTTTTGCTGAAAATCCCTAAATCCTTTAATTGCTTCATCGATATGCTCTGGTGGCACCTCACTCCTCATACTATGAATAACATCATCAGCGAAATACCGACCTCCACCATTCAGTGACACGGTTCTATCAATATAATTGACTTGTGATGTCATTAAATTAGCAACCACAGCTCCTTCACTGCCACCCAAAATAACGATCTTCTTATATTTATTCTGATGTTTCAGATAATCAATGATCTGAATATAATCCTTAACTCTCTGCTCTGGCGTATCCAACCGAATATAAGCCTTAGGACAATCTAAACGCTCAACAACATCAGACCAAGGGAGTGATGCATTAATGCCATATTTTTCCACAGTCAGAACATCACTATCGGGATAAATATCACTGAATGTGTTATTCACAAACTTATTATTAGCGATACTATTACAATCAGAACCCTGTATCAGCACCAATAGATTCTTACCACCTCTTTGCTTAAGATAGTAAGTTATTTCACTACCATCATGACGGAAAAACTGTTTATGCGTATTTGTATTTGAGTAAGCGAAACCTATACAACACGAAAAAAGTAAAACAGATGTCAGAATTTTCTGTTGTAAATTAAAACAATATGCTTTCATTAATCTCTCCTTTAATTAACATATACAAAGACCACAAATTGACGATATTGTTCCCGTCAAAAAAACTTTTAAAATTTGAAAGCAAGGTTCAGAGTTTTTTATCCAAAGTGCTAACTATAATCACTAAACAACCATATATTTGGAGAGAAGAAATGAAAACGACTTTATCCATAAAACTCTATTAGCCGCGCATTTCTGGCGACAAGAATCAAGTGCAGGGTATTGATGTTGTTGTTAGTTTTCATTTATTTAGCTGGTATGGTGTATTGTTGCTATTATTTAGTAAACCCGGCAAATATCACCGGGTATTATGATGCGTTTTTTAACATCAAGACATCATGATGGTTTTCGGAATGATGAAGGGTTCCTCTGAACCTGCTGCTCATTAATGGAAGAAAATAAATAGTAAATTTTGTCCTCTACTGATGGGTCTCTTTTCATTTTTATGACAATTTTGGAATCCTCTCTGGGAACACGATAATAAGCTATAAGCCCTTTTTCCTGATTTTCATAATCAAAATCGAGAACCAAGATTTTTTCATCCCCTGAATCCGGATAATAATACTCTTCGAAATAAACCACTTGCCCATCCTTAACAAAGATAATCTTGGAAAAAATATCAGTCCTTTCCTTTAAATCCGCGCCAATGACAGACTTAATTTCGTCAAGATTCCAACCACTATCAATAATATACAAAGTGTCCCATTTAAACGGCGTGATTTTGCTGATGTTAACCAAGCAGTCTGTATTTTGCTGGCAATGTTTATCAGCATAATCAAACATACTCTTAACAATGCTAAATTGTTGATTGCTATTGAAAATAAAAAAAACCATTAGCAATGCACATGAAAAAAAAATGATTTTATTTTTTCTGCTGTTCCAATTGCATCGCCAATAGTTACTCAGGTGAAAAGCCATCTTCATTTCCTCCTTCAAATACCGAGTTCATATAAGAAAACTGCTCATCGGTGATTTTTTCTTTGACAATCTCAAACCCCATCGCATTTTTCTTGGCAACATACAGTCCCTCTTTATGAAAGCGATTCAACACTGCCTTGGCCTGCCCTTTCATGGACGAGTTCCTGCTTTGTAGGCCAATCCTACGCCCTATCTGGTTATTGAGTAAATCAATTGTCTGATCTGCGTCCTTAAGGGCAGCAAACTGCCGGATGTTAAGATCTATTTTAGGATCACTTTCATGAGCATTGCCTGCATGGAGTGCAACTTCTTCACCATACCGAGCAGCAATGGTAGCTTGCCATAGTGTATGCCGGAAGGCATTGACTTGGGAGCCTTCCTTATATTTATTATCCAGTAACGTACCATTGGGGTTCGTTTTACTATTCCCCTGGGTCGAAAAACGCACCGCATTAGTCGTGATATTGGTAGCACCTCTTTCGTAGAACCCAATATCATAGGCTGCAATAGGATGCCGCATCGCAAATAAGATTTCCTTCATTTTCTGAGGCAAGTTATTGCTCTCTCCAGTATAAGCACCATACCAATCTTCAGGATAGTTAGCATCTTTCCCTGTTCCATACCCATATTTTTATCAAAATCAGCCAGGTATGTAGTTAATTTTTTTATTTTCCCTACCTCATTATTAATATTACCATTTGCTTTTATTAATTCATTTAAAACAAAAAGATTTCTTTCTGTCAGCGGCATATTATCATGTAGCTCTTTTATAGCTTTATTATAATTTACTTCTCCTATAGATCCTTTAAGATTATTATAAAACTTATCATATTTTGAATCTCTTGCATCCCTTCCATAAACAAATATTTGTAAAACAGCTTGAATCTTAACTGGTAGCAATCTAAATGAATTTATCTTCTGCTCTAAAAAAAATCGATCATCAAAAAATTCTCTCAGAGTATTCACATTTGAATTAATTATTCCTTCAAACTTAGATACATAACTCATTACAACAGGTAATGTTGAATTAAAAACATACCTATTAGCCATAATTGGTCTGGTGATATGTGGATTACCCATCAAAAATGCTTTTTTCTCTGAGCCAAATTTTTTCATCCCCCTCAATATATTCTCACAGTCTCTTTTTAAAACCGGGCAATCTTTTCTTTCACAATAACCAATTCTTTATATCTTCAACTATAGGAGTAATCTGCAAAACACCTTCACTATTCCTAAATCCATGACTGAGACCTGGGTATTGATAAAAGGTAATATTATCTTTCTTTAATTGTTCTTCCATTTTTATCGCTGAACTAGGACTGACTGAATTATCATTTAGTGTTTGAATAATCAATACAGGTCTTTTAGACTGACTTAACACCTTATATTGATCAATACCGAGTGCGACTCTCCACCAATTAGCACCGTGATTACTCATCTCTATATGACTCATATTATTCCCGGTAGCTATCTCTTGCTGAAAATCCCTAAATCCTTTAATTGCTTCATCGATATGCTCTGGTGGCACTTCACTCCTCATACTATGAATAACATCATCAGCGAAATACCGACCTCCACCATTCAGTGACACTGTTCTATCAATATAATTGACTTGTGATGTAATTAAATTGGCAACTATTGCCCCTTCACTGCCACCCAAGATAATGATCTTGTTATATTCATTCTGATGTTTCAAATCACCAATGATCTGAATATAATCCTTAACCCGCTGTTCTAGAGTATCCGATCTAATATAAGCCTTAGGACAATCTGAACGTTCAACAGCGTCAGACCAAGGGAGTGATGCATTAATGCCATATTTTTCCACGGTCAGAATCACTATCAGGATAAATATCACTGAATGTGTCATTCACAAACTTATTATTAGCGATACTATTACAATCAGAACCTTGTATCAGCACCAACAAATTCTTACCGCCTCTTTGTTTAAGATAGTAAGTTATTTCACTACCATCATGGCGGAAAAACTGTTTATGCGTATTTGTATTTGAGTAAGAGAAACCTATACAACATGAAAAAAGCACAACAGAAAGATTATTGCCGCTTTGTCCGCCTCAGATTTTATAGATAGAAGGGTATCTTTGACTTTGTTTAGCGATAAGTCCGTATTTACAAGATTGATCAAAGCTGAAAATAAAATAAGGATATTATTATGACTCTTGCTGCCGGGATTGACATCGCTAAATATAAAACGGACTCGCCCTTAGGTAAGTCCGTATGAAGTTGTTGAATCAATTACTGACACCTATCTGTTTCATAAGCTCGCCCTCATCCCAGAACAGATACTCTTCATCCATAACGACGCCTTCAAATCCTTTAGCTTTGACTTTGGTCCAGTGCCCAAGCGTTGCCATAGGGAGGTGATAAGACTTACCTGTAGGTTTGATAACCTTACCACCACCCAGATCCATGGGTTTCGTAAATGTTCCATCAGTAAATCCCGTTACAGCAGTCCATTCTCCATCATTTGTACCAAACCGCACCGGGTGCTCTGTGATTCGGTTGTCAGGGGCAAATGTCCACATATACTTCAGATCGTCAATGTGCTTTTTAATGCCCTTGGTAGTATGACCATCAGGATAGTGAACAATAATGTCCATGGCATGGCTCTTATGTAGCTCCCACCATTTTTGGTTTGTATAGACATTGAAATCAAGGTCGTCAAAGTTAGCCAGATTCTTTGCCAGAACTGCGGACATACCTTTAACTTTAGGTGCGGGTTGATTTACTTTCGTGCCGGGCCAATTATTCTGCACCGCAAACACTATTGGACTGGCAGTAAACAGTAAAAGTGTGAATAACGATAATCTCTTGCGACTTTTCATGATCTTTCCTCTTTGTTAGTACTAAAGGAACTAAAAGATTGTTCTATAACGAATTAAGTACTGTTGGACCCCCTTACATTGGATAGATTAAAAATGGTAGTTCATCAGTTTGCTTGGCCTTGATTAGATGGAGAAGAACCCTCCAAAACAACACGATTTAATCAAAGAGAAAATAACTAAACTGACTCACACACCGGATAATATCGTATAGAAAATCATCAAGGCCCCCGATACTACGCCTAATAGAAAAGCCTGTAAATAGTCACAACAAGTAATTATAACGATGAAAAACAAACCAATGTCGATTGGCCGTTTCGATCACAGGAGTCGCATTTGATGATTAATTTATTGATTTAATGTTGATAATTTGTGTTGGATAAATGAATAACCCCCATAAACACCCCCAAATGGTTTTGCTTGTGGGGAGCGGGGATATCCAGAGCTGCTTTTTTGCCTCCGTTATTACTTGACCATCGATGCTATAAATTCTATTAAAATCAGTTACCTAAACCTTCAATGCTAAAGGCGTGAAGAGTTTTAAGAGTATTTTCTGTGCACCATGAAAGATTTTCTTTGCTCAATATTTGATCGACAATAGTTTCAGTAAAGGGAATCGTGAGTAAAAAAGAAGCTTTCTTACCTTCGGTAGGTACTATGAGTTTACCACTGCTTACCCAATGCGCTTCAAGTCGGACATTCAGATTTTGCCATTCCACTCCTTTGCGAAGTCTGTCTTTTTTAAGCGAATAGAAAAAAGCTGATTTACCGTTTGGCGTCGGATGGTTATCCATTAACATCAGAAGCAGCGGGATTCCCCAGTCTGGCATATAGCTATAATGCCAGATCCCAAAACTATCAGCGATCCTGACCAAACGAATGAATGACTTTTGATCAAGTTTCCCTTCTCCTCCACGTAAAGACCTACAAATTATCCACGCCCGACAGAGGTTATCAAATTGCATGAATCGATTTCGGCGAGATACAGCGATTTCTGTTGATGCTGTTCTGTCATTCCCGGAAAGGCCACCGAAACGTTGAGATTTAGACCCCAGAGGGCAAAACTCTCCGTTATCTGGGGGGACTGAATGAGAGAATCTGGGGCTATAGTCAGGATTGGGAGTGACTAAGCCACTATCATGAACTGATTTCTCACATGAGATACAGCGTAATGAAGGATACTTGTCTCGTGAAATCCCCTTCACCCTTTGTGCAAATTCTTCAATATTGATTTCAACCCAACGGCCCCTTTCCAGAACTTCAGCTTTATCCATAATGTATTGTCTTTAGTGTTGTTGATGTAACCGTAGAGGATAAGAATTACAGGTTAAAAAAGAAGTGGCAAGAAATTCTTCCTATCTATACGGTTGTATGCTTTCTGTTCGTAGCGTTTGCTAATAATTGCGTTTAAACGCTCATAAAAGCAAACACGCCCACCGCACATGGCAGGCGCATTATGCAATGAGTAAAAAAGGTTGTAAGTTCGGGAATGTTAATCAGGAAGGTTGCTCGCAAGATTCATCGTGTCGAAAGCTTATGGCTTTGTCGCAACAGGCCGGTTGCCTGCCGCGCCCGCAAAATGTCTACAGCCCGAAGATAAGGCGATTGTTTGGTTCAATGGGCAATGTGTGAGTTTGCACTTTTAGTTCAAAACCTGTACTAAGTCAAAGTATCACTTCCATCTACGCTGACATGGCACTTTCACCTATCAAATTCCTCTGTAACTTGCTATAAATTATAAAAAATGTAGAGGAGGTTCTTCCTTGTATCTTCACTCGTATCGCCTCAGAAATTTTAGACGTCTTAAAGATGCTCATATTGAGCTCGCTGATGATATTTCAATATTCGTAGGATCGAATAATAGTGGAAAAACGTCAGCAACCCAGGCCATCTACTCATTCATCACGGGAGGAAAAGAGCGTTTTAGTCTCTATGATTTTAGCTCTTCATGCTGGAAAACTTTCGATGAAGCTGGTGATATCAACCTGACTGACCCGATTCCTGAAGGCTTCACACTACCGAGTATAGATCTTGATCTCTGGTTTGACGTTGCAGCGCCCGACCTTTATCTGGTGATTGCCTTACTGCCGAGTACTACGTGGGAAGGAACCAAGGTTGGTATCCGAGTATCTCTGACCGCTCGAAATCCCATCAACCTCATTCAGAACTATCAAGAAGCTAAGGCTAAGGGTACTGAGCAGTCTGTTCAATTACCCCCGAGTCACAATATGTTCCTTGGCCCCGCACCATGACGGACTATCTCCAACGTGAGCTGAAGAGCGAATATGAGCTGCGTTACTTCATCCTGGATCACACTCGGTTTGATGATAACTACCGTGAAATCGGTGACTACGTTCCTGATGAGCTAGATGGAGAGCCGGGCGGTGGAACGATTCTAAAATCGCTTATTCAGATCGATAACTTAGGTGCTCAGCGACATCTTGCTGATCCTAATCCGGAAGCAGGTGGCAGATCAGAAGACTTATCAAAGCGTTTGAGTCGTTTCTATAAACGCAACCTCAATCAGAGACAAGATGATCATTTAGCCCTAAAAGCGCTGTTTGACTCAGAACAAGCACTAAATGTTCACTTGGATGGGGTATTTAAACCAATGCTTGATCGGCTTGCCAAGCTTGGCTACCCCGGTATCAATAATCCTCAACTGAAGATTATGTCTGCGTTAGACCCTGCTCATGTCATGAGCCAAGATGCGCGGGTTCACTACCAGATCGGGGATGGAGATGACATAGCAACTCTTCCTGATAGTTATAACGGTCTCGGATTCAAAAATTTGATATATATGGTTGTGGAAATCCTCGATGCCCAGACCAGGTGGTCGACGATGGAGAATCGCCCCCCATTACACCTGATTTTTGTAGAGGAACCCGAATCCCATTTACATGCTCAACTCCAACAGGTCTTTATCCGTAATGTTCTTGAACTCCTAAGCATAGAAAGCGATAACGGAAGTATTTTTGGCAGTCAGATGGTCATCACGACCCACTCGCCTCACATTTTATACGAACGAGGTTTCAAGCCTATTCGTTACTTTCGGCGCAAGAAGATCGGCAAAGAGCAGCAGACCGAAGTTCTAAATTTATCGGCTTTTTATCACACTCAGCCAGAATATCGTGATTTTCTGGAACGATATTTAAAACTCACTCACTGCGATCTTTTTTTCTCAGATGCTGCCATCCTTGTTGAAGGCAATGTTGAGAGATTACTCCTGCCAATAATGATTCATAAGGTGGCAAAAACTCTCCGTTCAGCCTGCCTTTGTATTCTGGAAGTCGGAGGAGCCTTTGGACACCGTTTTCAGTCACTTATCGAATTTCTCGGTCTTACAACGTTGATTATTACCGATATTGATAGCATTGCCCTTGTAGTTCCTGCGGCGAATGACATCATTGATGATGAAGAACTTGAGGAATTCGAGGTTCCAGGAGACATAGAGGAAGACGTTACCACTCAAATTCAGGGAGAGACACAGAGTCCTGCCGTTGAACCAGTAGCCCCAGTGCCTAAGAAGAAATACGGCAAGGCCTGTTTGCCATGTAAACCAGAGGCTGCAACCTCGAATCAAACCCTAATAAAATGGCTTCCTGGCAAACTCACAATCGAAGACCTACATGCAGCCTCTGATGCGGAGAAAACTCATGAGCTTGAAGACGGTGCGAAGGTTCGTGTGGCCTATCAAATTAAGCGAAATGTCACTTGGAACGGAACTACTGATAGCCTGTGTGGGCGAACGCTTGAAGAAGACTTTGGTCTCGAAAATCCAGAATGGTCACAAGCTACGGTAAGGAAACATCTTGGCCTGATTATAAAGGGGGACGTTGAAAACCCTAATGCTCTTGCCAAAGGCCTTCATGAGAGAGTATCACGGAAAAGTTTCGATAAAACAAAGTTCGCACTTGCTGTACTTACTGAAAAAGAGGATGAGTGGGATGTTCCGACTTATATCCGTGAAGGGCTTGTCTGGTTGAAGGACGAAGTGCGAATCGAGCTTGATACTGTTCTGCCCTATATCATCGATGATGTAACGGTAGGGGGTGAACATGAGTAGTAGGGCGAATAAACCGGATACCCAAGCTGATATTGATTTGCGAACCTGCCTTGGTGATGTTCCGCCACGTAGCTTCATAATGAAAGCTGGTGCTGGTTCTGGCAAAACGACATCTCTCATTAAAGGCTTATCGTCGGTCATCCAAATGCACGGAGATAAGCTAAGGAAAGCCCGTCAGCGCGTTGCCTGCATTACCTATACGGAGATCGCTGCTGCTGAGATCTGGAGAGACGTCAGCAATGACCCACTGGTTCACGTTTCGACAATCCATAGCTTCATGTGGTTGCTAGCTAAACCGTTCCAGAACGACATTCGCGCTTGGGTATCAGGACGCATTCTAGAGAAAATTGAGGTGCTTGAAGAGAAGCGATCAACCTACGGTCCTAGGGTTCAGCAACGCACGAAAGATAAGGATGCGCGAGAATTGGAGCGTCTCCGCCGTCAGTCAGAACGGATCTCCACCGTCAAAAGTTTCCGATACGGCATTGGGAGCGATTACATAAAGGGGATTCTAGGTCATGACGACATTCTGAAACTCGTACCTCATCTCATTGCTGAACGCCCTCTCTTTCGAACCCTCTTGGCGTGCCAATTCCCCTTCATCTTCGTGGATGAAAGCCAAGATACGACTGCTGAAATCGTGGAAGCTTTAAAAACTGTCGAGAGTGAACCAGGTGTCTCATTCTGCCTCGGTTTCTTCGGAGATCCGATGCAGCGGATTTACGCAACGAGAACCGGATTAGTTGAAGCTAAACCCACTTGGGGTGACATTCCTAAGCCTGAAAATTTCCGGTGCTCAAGCAAGGTTCTAGCTCTCGCAAATGCCATTCGTCGTGATGGTGATGATCTCGTCCAAGTGCCTGGCCAACGTCTGGGCCCTGATGGAATTATTCCAACCCCTGAAGGTTCAGCCCATCTTTTCATCTTACCGGCTGACGATACACGAGATATCAATCTGATTCGAGTACGAGAATGGATGGCGGTGCGAACTGGTGATGATTGTTGGCAACGTGGTGATGATGACCAGGAACGAGTAAAAATTCTGGTTATTGTTCATCAAATGGCTGCAAAACGCTTAGGATTCGGTGACCTATATACTGCACTCAATTCCAAAGCTCCGTCAGCGTTCAAGGATGGATTTTTAGATGGTTCTGCATGGCCCATCGCGCCGTGTGTAAAGTTTTTAATCCCAATAGCGATCGCCCACACTGAGGGCCAACATCTCGAAGTGATGCGACTTATCAGGGAATACTCATTCCTTCTTGATAAGGATTATCTCGTTAAGGTAAGCGTAGCTGAACGGCTTAAAGAAATTAGAGAACTTGTTGCTTATATTGCAGCAGGTATAGCAGGGGATTCTGGCATAACGATCGGAGAGCTTCTTAAGCGGGTGTATGCGGCTGAGCTTTTGCTGCTTGATCCTCGGCTGGTCTCATACTTAGACCCAGGAGCAAGTATATCAACCCCATCCGAACCAGAGGAAGGACTCGGAAATAACGACGCTCAAGAAGATGATGAGTCCGACAAGGAAATGGCTTCAATGGACGCTTTTCTGGCATGCCCCGCCAGTCAACTCTTGGCGTATCAAACTTACATTTCAGAACGTTCACCCTTCTGGACACAACAAGGTATTAAAGGGGCCGAGTTTGAGAGGGTTCTCGTTGTTCTTGACGATGCCGAAAGTACTCACTCCCAGTTTTCCTACGAAAAATATCTGGGCCTCAAACCCCTCTCAGATGCTGATCAAAAACATTTAGATGCGGGTGAGGAAACTACTGTAGATCGAACGCGCCGTCTCTTCTACGTCAGTTGTACCAGAGCGTTAAAGGACTTAGTTGTCGTCCTATTCACAGCAGACCCTGAACGGGCAGAGGCGCACATACGCCAGCTTAACCTTTTCGAAGATGGAGCTATTCACACCCAGCTTGTTTTTCAGACAGCGTAACTATCTAATTTATTGTGGTAACTAACATAATTTTGAGACCTTCTTCGTGAATCCGGAGTAGGTCCTTCCACCATCAATGCTGTTGAATCTCTAAATAGCGTCATTAGGCATGTCACGATAAACATAAAGACTCCCAACGGACAAGTTTGTGAAAAAAGCGGTGTAGCTAACCGTCCAGCCAGCCTTGGAGAAATAGACTATAACACTTTAGGACTAGCGATTGATTCTGAGCCAATTTATTATTGATCTCAGTGATCATTTTTATGGTTCCTTCTGAGTAAAGGAGTTTATACAAAATCGTACTGGCTCAAATTTGTCAATTTGGCTGTCGGCATTAGTGGCCCAGATGGTTTAATTTTTTTATGAGGTAGGTTCACATAATAAAAACAACTCTGAGTCCTTATAAAAAGATTGTGTCAATAATGACATATATATCAAAACTAAACTGTTTATTCTTGATTTTGAGAGTGATTATCGTCGAATGATAGGATCAATAATATCTGATCTCTCTGAAGACATCGGAATACAGTATGATAAACATATTAGTATTGATAATTTCGTATCTCAATTCACAACCTCTAATTTCGTTTATTCAAAGCTCGACAATGAAAGAATTAAGCGTCAACAGGGACTATTTCTTATTTGGCCTCCAATGGAGAATAAAAATTAGGGGATTGAGAAATTTTGTGCGCCTGTGCGTGTAACAATAAATACACAAGCAAAAAAAGAAATATTGGATGATCTGGCTTAGTTAGGTATAACAAGAAGCTATTTGTACCCTGAACTAACAGAGCAGGCAATGGATATTAAAAAATTATATCCAGCAATTTAAATTATGGTACCGATGAAATTATATCAACAATCAGCTTACTCTAATTGCCGAGTAAGCTGATCGTTTTATATTTTAAAAGGCGTCTGAATGTCTAAATAAGCTTTCGAAATAATAGATCACTTGGAAGGGAACTCAGTCCGATTTTTGCAATCTGATCAATCGCCAAAAATCACAAACCCCAAAACGGACTGAGCGATGCCCATCATAGCACCCATCCCCCGAAATGAACGAAGCAGATGAAAAAACTTATCCATAAAACCCGTGATAAGGATTATGCCCGCCGATTGATGGCATTATTGATGCTACATGGTTGCCGAACCTTTCGCATCTTCTCCAGTGCGCCTCGTTTCTCCATTTTGCGCAGCGCTTCTAATAGCTCCATTGGTTTGATTTCGGCAATAGGGCGCTTGCCAATGTAGGGGAAGATATCTTTCTCGAAGGTATCGATGAATTTCATCACGATAGCGTAATGACCAGCGATCGGCTTTCGACTAGTGCTACTCGCGGACGACAGCTTCAAAAGTACTTTTCAGACTCATTTTCTGGGCGATTTTTTCTTCTTTCTTTGCTTCACCCGGCTCACCTCCAGCGGCGAGAATTTTTCTGGCTTCACTACGTTTTTCGCGTGCATCGACCAGTGAAACACTAGGGTAGACGCCAATGGAAAGCATCTTTTCTTTACCGGCGAGGTGGTACTTCATACGCCAGTATTTTGAACCATTAGCGTTGATCAGCAGATACATACCGCCGCCATCAGCCAGTTTATAGGGCTTTTCTTTCGGCTTTGCTGTTTTGACTTTTACATCAGTTAGCGCCATTACATCCTCCGGCTTTTTATGAATCCATCCTCCAAAGGGATTTCCGCCAATGACCAACCTGATACCCCCAATGCACCCCCAAACACGACTTGATGCCGATTACCCTCAAGAGACAATGGTGGGGTTATTTCTCTTGTTTTATCAGGTGTTATAGGAGATTTATTGAGTAGTATGGAGTTCAGGAGGGTTCAATTGGCGGAAGATCACAGGAGTCGAACCTGCCAGAGACCGCTGGCGGCCTCATCTGGATTTGAAGTCCAGCCGCCCCACCGGGGACGATGATCTTCCATATCAATACAAAGAATTATGAGAAGGAGCTAATCATAACGCATATTATCTGGCTTCTGAATCCGTTTGCTGAAATCATTCTCAATTTCCTAAAAAGCATTAAATTTTATTGTTCATAAGCTCAACATTCGCGTTGAGTTTGTCGAATTTTACCTACATCTTATTAGCCGATACCCATTACGATACAGGGTTGCTCCGCTCAGCAATGTATCCAAACACACATAAAAAGGACGTTTTATATGACTAATCCGTTACTCGTTCCATCAGGTTTACCAAAATTTTCTTCTATTAAACCAGAACATGTTGTTCCGGCTGTAAAAGAAGTCATTGCCAATTATCGCCAAACCGTCGAAAAAATCTTGGCCGAGAATACCGTTTTTACCTGGGATAATCTGTGTCAACCACTGGCCGAAGCGGCAGATAAACAGTCCCGTGCATGGTCACCCGTCAATCATCTGAATGCAGTTAAGAACAGCCCAGAATTACGCGCCGTCTATGAAGAAAGTTTACCGTTACTGTCCGAATTCAGTACCTGGTTAGGTCAGCATAAGGGATTATATCAAGCCTATAAGTCATTACGTGAAAGTGCTGAGTTTGAGAAGCTTTCTGTGCCTCAACGCAAAGTTGTCGAAAATGCACTGCGTGATTTTAAACTATCAGGTATTGGTCTGCCTGAAGAGAAGCAGAAACGCTATGGCGAGATCAGTGCACGTTTGTCAGATTTAAGTTCGCAATTCAACAATAATGTGCTCGATGCCACTATGGGCTGGACTAAATTAATCACTGACGTGAAAGATCTGTCCGGCCTGCCTGAAAGCGCAATCGCCGCCGCTAAAGCACAGGCAGAAGCCAAAGGACAAAAAGGCTGGTTACTGACTCTAGAAGCGCCAAGTTATCAGCCAGTTATCACCTATGCAGATAACCGTGAACTGCGTCGGGAAATTTATTACGCCTACAATACTCGCGCATCCGATCAAGGCCCAAATGCAGGTAAATGGGATAACAGCGAAGTGATAGCCGAAACCCTCGCGCTGCGCCATGAACAGGCTCAATTGCTTGGTTTAAAAAATTATGCTGAACAATCCCTTGCAACCAAAATGGCAAAAACCCCTAAGGAAGTGTTGGATTTTCTGAATGATTTGACAAAACGCGCGCGTCCACAGGGAAAAGAAGAAGTAGATGAATTAAAAAGCTTTGCTAAATGGCATCATTGCGCCCATAAGCTGGAAGCCTGGGATATGACTTATTATGGCGAAAAACAAAAACAGTACGAATTCTCTATCAATGATGAGCAATTACGTCCTTATTTCCCAGAACAAAAGGCTGTTGAAGGTCTATTCGAAGTTATTCGCCGTATCTATGGTATTACTGCCAAAGAGCGCCATGATGTAGAAACCTGGCATCCGGATGTCCGTTTCTTTGATCTGTATGATGACACCAATGAGCTGCACGGTAGCTTCTATATGGATCTGTACGCACGCGAGAATAAACGTGGCGGCGCTTGGATGGATGAGTGTATCAGCAAAATGCGTCGTTCCAACGGCGAACTGCAAAAGCCTGTCGCTTATCTGAACTGCAACTTCAATAAACCTGTTGGCGATAAACCAGCGCTGTTCACCCACAGTGAAGTCAACACGCTGTTCCACGAGTTTGGTCACTGTCTACATCTGATGCTGACCCAGATTGAAACTGCCGGCGTTTCTGGTACTAATGGTGTACCGTGGGATGCGGTAGAAATGCCAAGCCAGTTCATGGAGAACTGGTGTTGGGAACCAGAAGCACTGGCATTTATCTCTGGTCACTACGAAACTCAAGAACCTCTACCACAATCCATGTTGGATAATCTGTTAGCAGCGAAAAACTATCAGGCTGCTATGCGGATCTTGCGTCAACTTGAGTTTGGTCAGTTCGATTTCCGCCTGCATGTTGATTATGATCCAAAGAAAGGTGCTCAGACCATGAAGACTTTAAAGGAAGTGAAGAAATTGGTCTCGGTAGTGCCTTCACCTGAATGGGGCCGTTTCCCACACTCATTCACCCACATCTTCTCCGGTGGTTATGCTGCGGGTTACTATAGTTATCTATGGGCTGATGTGTTGGCAGCCGATGCTTACTCCCGCTTCGAGGAAGAAGGTATTTTTAACCGCGAAACCGGCCAATCTTTCCTTGATAACATTTTGTCCCGTGGTGGTTCCGAAGAGCCAATGGAACTGTTCAAACGTTTCCGTGGCCGTGAACCAAAACTGGATGCAATGCTGCGCAAGGCCGGTATCAAAGGATAATTAAGGTGGGTATCTGTTTAATCTGTGAACAAGGCACTGATAACAGTGCCTTATCTCAACTGGTAGAGCGCTGGGGGTTGGTGCATGACGAAAACGCTATTATGGCGTTGGTCCTTACTCCTCAACGCCTTGAACTTCGTAAACGGGATGAGCCAAAGCTAGGCGGCATCTATGTCGATTTTGTATCAGGTACAATGGCCCATCGCCGCCGCTTTGGCGGCGGACGCGGTGAAGCTATCGCTAAAGCCATAGGGATCAAAAAAGATTATCTGCCAACAGTCGTAGATGCTACCGCAGGCCTGGGGCGCGATGCCTTTGTACTGGCATCTCTGGGTTGTCATGTAAGAATGCTGGAACGCCATCCTGTAGTCGCGGCATTGCTGGATGATGGGCTACAACGGGGGTATCAGGATGAAGAAATTGGTGGCTGGCTGCAAGAGCGCATGACACTGCTCCATACCTCCAGCATTACAGCGCTGGCCGATATTACGCCACAGCCCGATGTCGTTTATCTTGATCCCATGTATCCACATAGGCAGAAAAGTGCACTGGTGAAAAAAGAGATGCGGGTGTTCCAATCTCTGGTTGGCGCTGATGAAGATGCTGATAGTTTGCTATCCCCTGCACGCGCTTTGGCAAAACGCCGCGTCGTGGTAAAGCGGCCTGATTATGCAGAACCCTTAGCTGGAGTCGCTGCATCAGCAGCTATCACCACGAAAAACCACCGTTTTGACATTTATCCTTGTTAAAAAAATCAGCCGTATATTGCGGCTGATATCTTTTAGCCTACAGAATACCTTGAGCAAGCATGGCGTCGGCAACTTTCACAAATCCAGCAATATTCGCACCCTGAACATAATTGGTCTGTTTACCCTCGCCACCATACTCAACACAGGCGTGGTGAATATCTAGCATGATGTGATGCAAACGTGCATCCACTTTTTCAGCCTTCCAACCTAAACGGGCCGCATTTTGTGCCATTTCCAGACCAGATGTTGCCACGCCACCCGCATTGGCTGCTTTACCTGGTGCAAATAGCACACCTGCTTCAATAAAGGCTTCAGTTGCTGAAATAGTTGCTGGCATATTCGCCCCTTCAGCAACAGCTTTAACGCCATTCTTGATAAGAACCTTGGCCGCATCCAAATCCAGTTCATTCTGGGTAGCACATGGCAAAGCGATATCAACTGGCACAGACCACGGTTGTAACCCTTTCAAGAAAGTCAGACCCCGCTCTCTGGCATATTCTTCCACTCGGCCATAGTGTTGGTTTTTTATCTCTTCAAGATGAGCCAGCTTCTCTGGTGTGAAACCCTCCTCATCGACCAAGGTACCGCCGGAATCCGAAGCGGTTACCACTTTCGCTCCCAATGCCATACATTTTTCAATCGTATATTGCGCGACATTACCAGCACCGGAAACCGATACGCGCATATCTTCAAAACTCATGCCATGACGTTTTAACATGGCATTGACGAAATAGACCAGACCATAACCAGTTGCTTCCGGGCGAATCAAACTACCGCCAAAAGAGAGACCTTTGCCAGTAAATACACAAGCCGTGTTGTTAGAAAGCTTCTTCATCATCCCTGACATAAAAGCCACTTCACGGCCACCCACACCAATATCGCCTGCGGGAACATCGGTATCTGGCCCCAAATGGCGGTACAATTCTGTCATTAATGCCTGACAAAAACGCATCACTTCGCCTTGGCTTTTTCCTTTAGGATCAAAATCTGAACCGCCTTTACCTCCACCCATTGGTAAGGTTGTCAGCGCATTTTTCAAGGTTTGTTCAAAGCCCAAGAATTTCAGAATAGAGAGGTTCACTGATGGATGAAAACGCATACCACCTTTATATGGCCCAATGGCTGAGTTGAACTGCACTCGCCATGCACGGTTTACCTGAACTTTACCGTGATCATCTACCCAACAAACCCGGAACTGGATAACCCTTTCTGGCTCCACCATACGCTCCAATAAGCTGTGTTCGCGGTATTTTGGATTTTGTTCAAGAAACGGCCAAAGAGAGGTGAATACTTCCCGAACAGCCTGGAGATATTCTGGTTGATATTCATCCCTGCGTTGAATCGATCCAAGAAATGAAGACAAAGATAGTAAACAGCTCATTTAGTTATTCCTTATTTCTACTTCGGTTGTGATGGGACCCCAGTCATTTTCTAATAATTATTTTTGTCGAAAATGTGAGGTAAGTTGTGTTTGCCCTTTGAATATATCACTGTTCTATATTCATCTTTCAAGAAGTTTTTTTGCAGAAAGGTAAAAAAAATTTCTTGATTGCATCGGGTATAAACCAAACAACACTCCATTTCACCCAAAAAAATGCCTGCATAAGCAGGCGATTTTATCGAATAACTTTTCAATCTGTTGTCATTCATCATCACGCAGAGGAACAATCAGCATATCAACATGAACCGTGTTAATTAACTGACGAGCAGAAGACATCAATTTGCTCCAGAAATCCTGATGATGACCGCAAACAACCATATCTATGTCATATTTCTTAATTGCATCAACGAGTACTTGCCCCAGATCACCGCTACCACTCAGGGTTTCCTGAATGTCATAGTCTGAATCTGCAGAGAGAGCTTTCAGCGCACTGCGGGTCTCGTCAGTAATACGTTGCTGCATATCACCGAGATTAACATCAATCAAACCGGTGTAGAGATCGGAATAGTTAACATCAACATGGATCAGGGAAACTTTGGCATTGTCCGGTTTAGCCATAGAAACAGCTTTTCTCACCAAAACCTGACTTTCCGGGGATAAATCAACCGCAACAAGAATATGTTTGTAAGCCATAAGCGAACTCCTTCCATAATGCCGAATTAGTGAGTTGGCAGGGCAAATTGCCACTATCCTGTGTTTATTACTACTGAGAATGCTCTTCAAGTACTGTTTCGATCACAGCTCATCGTATTTAGCGACTGGACAAAGAACATCCACCAAACAACATATACCACAATTGCTCTTCCTGCCACTTGATGGATAACAAAATCCTACTCTGAATTTATGACCTTCCTTGAAACTCAATATATTTACGCGAACAACTAATCAGTCTCTCTAGAGTTGTATGGTTGGATAAAACTGACTAGATAAGTGTTTATGATGTTTTTCTGCCAGTTTTGTCCCAACTGACACAGAACAGGTTTTTTGTACTATCTGACTATCTTTCCTACAATAAATATAAGGTGTCACCACCTGCAATTTTGATTTTTTCTTTTTTGTGACAGCTCTAGCTAACCATTCTAAGGAGGGGATTATGTTCAGTACAATCGCACTGTTTTGGGCACTGTGTCTTGTCTGCATTATCAATATGATGCGCTACTTCTCTTCACTACGAGCATTGCTGTCCATTCTTCGTCAGTCTGATCCCTTACTTTATCAATCAGTAGACGGTAACGGCTTTTTCACTACTCATGGGCAACTTAATAAGCAGATACGGCTAGTGAACTACATCAATTCACAACGTTACCTTGATCATCATGATCCAGAAGTTGTTCTTCGTTGTGAAAGGTTGAGAAAACAATTTATTTTGACCAGTGCACTGAGTGGACTAGTTGTTATTTGCCTGATTTCTATGTTGATTTGGTATTAAAGAAAAAGGCGGTATAGTTGATTCATACCGCCTTCAAATTATCCATTAAAATAATTAAATCAGTTTCAAAGCGAACCAGTAAAGCGTACCAGACAACCCGATTGAAACCGGCAGCGTCAGTATCCAAGCCAACATGATATTCTGGATGGTTTTACCCTGAACACCACCGCCATCGACTAACATCGTTCCAGCCACCGCAGAAGAAAGTACCTGCGTAGTAGAGACCGGCATACCGGTATAACTCGCAACACCAATTGAAACAGCAGCAGTCATCTGAGCTGAAACACCCTGCGCGTAGGTCATACCTTTTTTGCCAATCTTCTCACCAATAGTGACTGCAACACGTTTCCAGCCAACCAGCGTTCCCAAAGACAGAGCTAGTGCTACCGCAATGATAATCCAGACAGGTGCATATTCAACGGTGTGTAATAAATCTTTCCGCAATTTATTCAGGAAACGGGCGTCTTCAGCACGGGTTTCCGGAAGTTTAGCCAGAGACTCAGCCGTATCAGCAATACACATCAACATGCGACGCATATTGTTACGCTGTTCAGCACTCAGCTCACTGTAGCTCTGAATGCCCTTTAATAGGCTTTCTGTCTGATCAAGAACAACGACAGCACGCGTAATATCACAATGGAATCGCCCTTCCGGTTCATCTTCCGCAACAGCAACCGAGGGCGTCAGTTCAATTGCATGGGATAACGCTGCGCCATGCTGCTGATAATATTGCTGCAAGTGAGTAATGGCATCGTAGGTACGGGCAATGTCATAACCATTGGCATTCATGTTTACGACAAATCCCGCTGGAGCTACACCAATTAGCACCAGCATAATCAAACCGATACCTTTCTGACCATCATTCGCCCCATGAGAGAAGCTGACACCTACCGCAGATAAAATCAGCGCAGTGCGTGTCCAGAAAGGAGGTTTACGCTTACCATCCTTCTTTTCACGTTCAGCGGGAGTCAGATGAATACGTTTACGTTTCTTGGTGCTACTCCAGTAACGGCGCAGTAGAAACACGATTGCCCCCGCAATGATCAATCCGATTAAAGGAGAGAGGATCAACGACAGGAAAATCTGTATCATCTTTGGCACATTCAACGCATCAACCACAGAAGAACCGGTTACGATCGCATTGGTCAAACCGATACCAATGATAGAACCAATCAGGGTATGAGAACTGGATGCAGGTAAACCGAAATACCAGGTCCCAAGGTTCCAGACAATCGCAGCCAGCAACATGGAAAACACCATAGCAAGGCCATGAGCAGAACTGACATTGAGAAGAAGATCGGTTGGAAGTAAATGTACAATCGCGTAAGCAACACTTAATCCACCAAGAAGAACACCAAAGAAGTTAAATACCCCAGCCATAACAACGGCGAACTGTGCTCGCATAGCACGGGTATAAATAACTGTTGCTACCGCATTCGCGGTATCATGAAAGCCATTAATGGCTTCATAAAATAGCACAAACAGTAGTGCCAGTACTAACATTAGGCTGGTGTGAAAATCCAGGCCAGTAAAAAGATGTAGCATAAACGTTAAGCCAGTTAGTTGGACATGAACGCGGCGCATTATCAGTGACAAATGCTAGCGGGGGAAGTGAAATATGAACTTTTTTTGATTTCATGACAACTAGATAACAATAAGAAATAGGAATACTCCTTATATATCATTAAATTACATATCTTTTAAAAAATTGACAATTTTAAGTTATAAAGGACTTTTTCCCTACAAACTTATCAAAAATACAACATATTAGGGGAAATTCCCCACTAAATTATTTAGTCATAAAGAGAAAAACAGTGGAAAAATTTGATGCGGTGATTATTGGTGCCGGTGCAGCAGGTTTGTTCTGTGCAGCTCAGGCTGGACAGCTCGGTTTACGGATACTCGTTCTGGATAATGGTAAAAAAGCCGGGCGTAAGATTTTGATGTCCGGTGGTGGACGTTGCAACTTCACTAATATGTACACAGAACCATCAGCTTATCTTTCTGCTAACCCTCATTTTTGCAAATCGGCTCTGGCCCGTTATACACAATGGGATTTTATCGAACTGGTTCAACGTCATGGCATTGCTTACCATGAAAAAACACTAGGACAGCTTTTCTGTGATGATTCCGCCCAACAGATAGTTGATATGTTGCTGAAAGAGTGTGAAGCCGGTCAGGTCACTATTCGTCTGCGCAGTGAAGTTAGCCAGGTAGAAAAAAATGAGCAAGGTTTCGTTATCATCGTTAACGGAAAAGAAGTAAGTACACGCTCACTTGTTATCGCTTCCGGTGGGTTATCTATGCCAGGTCTTGGAGCAACGCCTTTTGGTTATCGAATTGCAGAACAGTTCGGCATGAAAGTCTTGCCAACCCGCGCCACCCTTGTACCTTTTACTCTGCATAAACCACTACTGGAGCAACTTCATATGCTCTCTGGCGTGTCTGTTCCCGCCATTGTTACCGCCGAAAATGGCGTTCTGTTCAAAGAAAATATCCTGTTTACTCACCGAGGACTCTCTGGTCCAGCAATCTTACAAATTTCCAGTTACTGGCAATCAGGAGAGTTTGTGAGTATTAACTTACTTCCAGATAGTGATCTGGAAGCCCTTCTGGAGAAAGAGCGGAGTTCTCATCCAAACCAAAGCGTAAAAAATACTTTGGCAAAATTATTACCAAAGCGGCTGACAGAGTGCCTGCAAACGCTCGGTCAGATCCCAGATATTGCTCTTAAACAACTAACCCCAAATCAGCAAAAACAGTTGGCTGTAAACCTCCAATCATGGCGGGTACAACCCAACGGAACGGAAGGCTATCGCACCGCTGAAGTGACAATGGGCGGTGTTGATACTCACCAACTTTCATCCAAAACGATGGAAGCTAATCAGGTAAAAGGACTCTACTTTATTGGTGAAGTGGTAGACGTCACCGGCTGGCTTGGTGGCTATAACTTCCAATGGGCATGGAGTTCCGCTTGGGCATGTGCTCAAGCATTGTGACTGTGTGTAGGTAAAATAAAGTTTGCCAATATCAAATAAAGATTGCCCAAATCAACAATCATGTAAAATATAGTTTGCCAGAATGAGCTAGTGAGTCTACGCTCTCAGTAAGGATGATAACTGGAGTAGATTATGACTCGCAGCTTTGAAAGTTATGAGGATTACAGGCGTCACCTTCGAAACAAGTGGGGTCAAGGAGAAGGGAGCAAATACAAGCCTTGGTTCACTGTAAGAGATGTTAAAGATTCTAATGCTTTTCGGGCTGAAGTTTTTGGTCTGAAAACAGGAAGGACCCACCATCTTCTTTCGTCTAAAGAATCTCAACTCTTCTATATTCTTGAGCATCGTGATGATGTTATTGATATTCGGGAACAGTTTCCGCTGCTTCCTTTGGAGTTGAGCCAAAAGGTAGCAAGAACACTTGGTGTTAAACACCCAACAGTTACGAAAACCGGCATCCCGTTCATCATGACTACTGACATTTTAGCAACCGTGGATTGTGGTGCTGGTAGATCCTATCTTGCTTTTTGTGTTAAGCCAGAAGAAGAATTGGATAACCCTAGGGTTCTTGAAAAGATTGAAATTGAAAGAATCTGGTGGGAATTGCTAGGCGTTCCCTTTCAGGTATTTACTGGTAGCGAGCAAGCGGAGATTTTAAGCCGAAATTTGTCATGGGCAACTGATCCTCTACGCTCAGGTACGCAATACGATATTGCTAAGTTTGTTGATCCAGCATTAAGCCTTCTATCGGTTGGGAAGCACTTGAAATTAGATCTTTGTGATACATTTATGAGCACTTTTAATATTGATAGCGTAAGTGCTTTAAATATTCTAAGGATGTTGATAGCTAAAAAATTTATCACTGTTGATTTGTCAACTTTACTCGAAACCTCTCCAATTATCACTATTGTTAGTATTTCTTCTAATGTGAGGAGAGTTGCTGGTGAAGATTGAAATTAATAGTATTTGGAAATTTATAGATGTTGAAGGTCTGGAAGATGGTACATATAGAGTTCTCAAAATTGAAGACAGTATATCATCATTAATTGTGTTTAACCTTGAAGATACAAAAATAATCGTCAGACCAGCTTTGCTTCAACTTGAACACTTTTATATGTTATTTAAGGAAAAAAAGATCCAAAAAGTAACTTATGAACCGAATCCTTACTTGTTAAATGATGAAGAGGAAATTCCTGAAAAGTATAAATTAATAAGGGAAGATAGATATAGGAAAATTAAAAATCTAGTTCAAGATCAATCTCTTCTTTTTCAATTCTCGACAAAGAAAAAAATTCCAGAAGTTTCTATTCAAGCCAAGGAGTTAGGAACTGATAATAAGACAATATATCGGCTACTCAATTTGTATTGGAAGCTTGGACAAACAAAAAATGCTTTGTTACCCGCTTATAGCTTGAGCGGTGGGAAAGGAAAAATAAGAGAGGACGTGAAAAATAGTCTTGGAACTAAGCTTGCTTCACGCACCGGACAATTCGATTCACCTCAGTCATATATTGTAAAAGAAAAAGATCGAAAATTATTTGAAAAAGCTTTGAAAAAATACCATTTAAAAAATAATGGTCTCAACTTAAAAGAAACATATAAGAATTTACTAAGACAAAGTTATCAATTTGAAATTTTAGATGCTCACTATTTAGATAGGATTCCAGGTGTACCGAGTTATAGACAGTTCGTAAACTGGTCGAAAAAGATCTTCAACCAAGATGAGGTTGTTAAATTTAGGACAAGCAAGAGTGACTACTTAAGAAATAAAAGAGCAGTAGAAGCTAGCATCACCGATAAAACTCCAGTGCCAGGTAGTTGCTTTGAGATTGATGCAACGGTCGCTGACGTTCATATCGTTTCTGAATTACGTCGAAACCATGTTATAGGTCGGCCAACAATTTACTCAATAATAGACCGCGCCAGCCGAATGATTGTTGGATTTCATGTTTCTCTGTACCACGCTTCATGGAAGGCTGCTCGACAGGCACTAGTAAATGCATTCTCTCCAAAAATTGAATATTGTCAGCAATTTGGAATTGAGATCAGCGAAGAAAACTGGCCATGTTCGCATCTTCCCCAGAGATTGATTTGTGACAATGGGGAAATGATAGGGTTAAAACCACAGGATCTCGTAGTTCCTCTAACGGAATTACAAATAGCCCCTCCATACCGACCTGACTGTAAAAGCTTAGTTGAAAGGCGATTTGGCTACTTGAATGATAAATCCCTTCATCGCCTTCTAGGAAGTAGTCGTGGTGGCAAAATCGTTAGAGGCAGTCCTGACCCGAGAAAAGATGCAATTTATACACTACGAGAGGTTACATCGCTCTTGATCAGAGATGTGTTAGAACACAACAAAGAAATATTTGACGATCTAGCCTTAACGAGCCGTCTACTAATTGAAAATGATCTATCCCCGACACCAATAAATCACTGGAATGTACACCTATTAAACCATCGACATGCACTTAAAATGGCTAGCTTGGATGAAATAAATGCTCGCTTGCTACCTCGAGAAGACGTTTCAATGACACGGAGCGGGGTTTTGTTCAATGAAATGTATTACTCCTGTCAACGTATTCGTGACGAAAATTTAGCTGCCATTGCACGAAATTACGGACGATTTAAGCTAGAAGCCAGAGTTAATTATGATGACACCTCATATATCTATGTAAGGCTGAAAGATAATGAAGGCTTTACTCGATGCGATATTTTGGAAAGAAGCAAGGAACTAAAGGGAATGCCACTTGCTGAGGTTTATTATCTGCGTGACTGGCTTGATGAAAAGAAGCGTAAACAACTAATCACGGTCTCTTCAATTGATAACTTAAGCCATAAGGAAAATATTCAAAAAAGTGCATTTAAATCTGTAAAACAGACTCCCAAATTGAAAACCAAGGGGGAGCGAACTAAAAATGTTAAGCAAAGACGACGAGAAGAAATTGAGTGGATAGAATCTAAGGAACAACAAGAGTCTTCACCTGTAGAACAAGTTGAAGATGGTGTTAAAACCGAAGATCGTAGTTACTCTAATCAATTGACAAAACTACCAAGAAGAAAAAAATAATGGAGTCGATGTGAAGAGCATTATGCGATGGGAACAAGCTAACTACAGTAAAGCCATTTTGCCTGAATATCAAGGAAACCCTTTAATTGAAGCACTTCCTAAAAAGGCAAATGATAGCGATGTAATTGAAAAATTCTGTAACTATCCCGATCTATCTTCACACATTCGAACTTCCTTAGATTATCTAGAAAGGGAGGAATATCTTGCTCGAATTGATGAGTTGCGACAACCACTCCCCCAATATATTGAATGTTTCAGAGCGATAGAAAGAGCAATTAAGTCAGGTTATTTGGCTAAGAATCCGCTCACACCTACCACAATGCAATATTTACACTATCCTGTTGATGCGCGTCCTAATGTTGAACCAGCAACTGGCTATTTTGTGCCCAAAGGAAAGGGTATAACATTAATCGGTGATAGTGGTGTTGGCAAAACTTGTATGCTGGAACAAGTTCTTAGTTATTTTCCACATGTGATTGAGCATGGTAACTACAATGGTAAACCTCTTGATTTTAAGTATCAGGTGGTTTGGGTAAAGGTCGATTGCCCTAGAAACTCAAGTGTTCGGGAGCTTTGTGAGGAGATATTGTTTAGTTTGGATTCAGCAATGCGGAATGAACGAACCACACCTGGAACGACAATCCCTAAACTACTCACTCAGATTGAACAAAAGATCAAGTCGAGCCACTTAGGAATATTGGTTATTGATGAGATGCAAAACCTTCAGTTCAAGAGAACTGGTGGTGAAAATAATCTTCTCAAGTTTTTGCACCACATAGTAAATAAGCTTGGTGTCCCATTATTTTTCTGTGCTAACCCGCCTTTTGATGATTCACTTGCTTTGACTCTTAAAAATGCACGACGAGCAGAAAGTGGTAGGACAATCTTTATGAAACCACTTCAACGCCACGACATAGGCTGGGAATCGTTTATCGCTGAGCTATGGGATTTACAGTGGACTAATGTAGAAACCCAGCTCAGTGATGAGCTGAATGATAAGATGTATGAGCTTTCACTAGGGAATATTGATATGGCGTGTCGTATTTACTGTGAAGCTCAACGATTAGTTATTGGTACTGGTGATGAGAACATAACAAGTGCAGTACTTGAGTATGCTTACCCTGTAGCATGTTCTTTATCGTCGAGAACCAATGAAGTAATAGAAGCTAGGCAAAATCTCATCTTACCGAGAAGAACGGCCAAGCAAAATACTGTTCCTAACACTCTTAAGACAAAGCTTGGTAAGCCGAGAATTATTGGTGATTATAATAGACCGCACCATCCAGAATTTGAGGTGAGGCTACGTGAGTTGCACTTGACGGATAAACTCCTTCATATGATTGGAGACCCTGACTTGATTCAACATGGAATAGCTACAGGAAATGTGCCTACTTATATGCAAGATGTCGGTATATTATGTGATGAATCTTTTATATTTAGTGAATTTCGAGAGCTGTAGTCGCTTTGTACAGTGGTGCTGAATAACGTTGAAAGATGTTATTGTAGAGGTCTCGGCTATTAAGCAGAAACACTACTCTAATGTGCTCAATGTCAGAAGTGGTGAGAACGGAACGTAACCAGCCTGCGAAAGACATCTCTAACAGAGCCTCGCAATTGGTAAACCAAATCCAATAGGCCTGATTGCTATTCCGGATGATGTTCAAGAGCTGATGTTCATTCTGGTAGTCTTGGCCTAAAGAAAGAAGATCAACGTAAACTGTTTGGACGCCTATCCCCTGATTTATATGATTATACGTATCTTGAAGTTCTTCTCGACACTCGTGTGAGAAGGCATGAAACCTCATCAACCTCAACTGCCAGCATCCATGTATGAAGCGTTCATGTGAGCCAACAGGCAAACTATCAAAACTAGGGGTAAAAGGTTGTGAGGCGAAGTTGAATTTCAAAGGTATCACCTGTTTTTGACAATCATTACCTAGAGAGTAGCAAAAGTATGGTCTAAAAATTCAAATGGAATACATTTTTGGGGAAGTGACCTAGCTCCGGTCTTTGTTACACTTATTGGAGCCGGACTGCGTTTATGGTGAATATATGTATTGTCTGCCAAATGCACTACCAGATGAATTGCTTTTTAGTCGAATTATCAGATTCTTATCTGTATCAGGTCTGTCTACTTCAAAATTCCTATTAACTGTTTATGACAGCCCAAAGGCAAGTATTCACCCCTATTTAACTGCGGGTCTAAGCCATTTGGCAGAGTTATCTGATGAAGAGGTAGATAACTTACTGTATCAACAGACATTAGCTCCAGTTTTCATGCGTTGCTTACCTTTACATTCTAATGAAATTTATTTGGGGCTTATTTCAAGCAATAACTATACAGCGACAAGAGCTAGTCAACTATCTTGTGTGAGGGAAAGAGAGCCGCTATCCCTAAAATGCTGTCCACAGTGTGTAAAGTCTGATATTGGTAATCATGGTGTTGCTTACTGGCACCGTAGTCACCAGATACCAGGTATCGAGTCGTGCTCAAAGCATTCTATATGGTTGGTGCATGTTGCACTTCCCGAGCGGATCAGAACAAACATAGGCTTACCAGCGATTCATGACCTTTGTCGAAAAAGCTCGCAATCAAGCTTCGAGTTAGCACGCTATGCAAATAAGTTTCTGAGCGCAAAAGAGGATAGCAGCCCCAAAATAAGCTTGGATTTTTACAGAGAAAGATTACGTGAACTAGGGTATGTGACAAAACACAACAGAATTAGAAGACGCTTGTTATCTTCTGAGTTTTATCGATTTGTTTTGCAACTGGAGTATCCATCTGACAGTTTGCTTCCTAAGACATCGGTAGATTATAAATATTTGTCATACTTGCTTCATGAAAATACTTCGCAGCAGCCTTTTAAGCACATTTTATTTAGTTACTGGCTAAATTGTACTGAGCCAATAGGTTACGGCAGTGCTGCTCATAGTTTTTGTCAGGTGGATGACAGTCATCAGAAAAAAGCTGAGTGCTTAAAGCTCTTAAGGAAAGGTAGGTCAATTGCCTGCGTTAGCCGGGAAACAGGTAAAAGCCGTTGTTTTGTCAAATCTATTGCCCTTCTTGCAAACGTAAATACACGACTGAAACCCACAAAGTTATTACCTTCGGTTTGCAAAACAGCTATCGTGCTCGCAAGAAGAGGTTTCCATCGTAAAGAAATTGCGCGAAGGCTGTCCATTTCTATCGGAAGTGTAGAGATGTTAATTTCAGCAACAATTGGATTGGTGCAATGGCGGAAACAATGCAAGTATGAATCCAAAAGGCGACGTTATGAACATCAGATCCTTCGTTATCGCCAAAAGTATCCGCAAGCTATCCGACGAGATATAAAGTCTGATTGTAATGCTGCATTCTTCTGGCTGTATATACACGAAAGAGCATGGTTGGAAGATAACTTACCGATTGCAACTCCTCCGTCCCCGCCCCCAAGATCTAAGTGACTAATTGCAAGAATGATTAGGCGTATCTCCACACATTGATGCCCAGCATTGACACTGTGGAAAGTAAGTTCAGTGAGTTCTGGCAGTACATTGTGAATTCCGCAATTTTCTCATACAATCTGTTTGTTCAATGTGTGGGATTAGATAATGGGCGATGAAATTCTGACGATTCAAGAGGTGGCTGATTACCTCAAATTGAATGAAAAAACGGCGTACAGGCTCGCTAGCGAAGGAAAGCTACCGGGTTTTAAGGTTGGCGGCAGTTGGCGCTTTAAGAGAACAGATCTAGAAGCATGGATCGAAAAACAAAAGGGTCGAGCTTAGTCTCGAACGGAATGCAGCAGATGACAAAAGAACAGCAGATCGAAGAAAGCTTCATCAAAAAATTACAAGATCTCAAGTATACCTATCGACCAGATATTCGTGATAAGGATTCATTAGAGCGTAACTTTCGAGAAAAGTTTGAGAGGCTTAATCGAGTTAATCTAACGGATGCTGAATTTGCCCGCTTGCGTGATGAGATCATCAGCTCAGATGTTTACTCTGCCGCTAAGACCTTACGTGAGCGCAATTCCTTTCAACGCGAGGATGGCACTCCACTGCACTACACATTGGTAAACATCAATGATTGGTGTAAAAACGAATACGAAGTCATCAATCAACTTCGCATAAACACAGATAATAGCCATCACCGATATGATGTGATTATTCTTATCAACGGTGTACCAGTTGTTCAAGTGGAGCTAAAGAGCCACCAGATCGTAACTCGTCGTGCTATGGAACAGATTGTGAATTACAAGAATGATCCTGGTAATGGCTACACCAACACATTACTGTGCTTTATGCAATTGTTCATCATCAGTAATGAGCATCGAACTTACTATTTTGCGAACAACCATAGCCAGCACTTTAGTTTTGATGCTGATGAACGTTTTCTTCCAATTTATCAGCACGCCGACATCAACAATAAAAAGATTGCTCACTTGCATGATTTTGCGAATGACTTTTTGGCTAAATGCACACTAGGACAAATGATTAGTCGTTATATGGTACTCGTGGCGAGTGAACAGAAAATGCTCATTATGCGTCCGTATCAAATATATGCGGTAAAATCGATTGTTGATTGTATCCACCAAAATCGTGGTAATGGCTATATCTGGCATACAACAGGTAGCGGTAAGACTTTGACGTCATTTAAAGCATCTACCTTATTAAAAGACAATAAAGATATTGAAAAGTGTTTATTTGTTGTCGATCGGAAAGACTTAGATCGTCAAACCCGTGAGGAGTTCAACAAGTTCCAGGAAGGTTGTGTTGAAGAAAACACCAATACTGAAAAGCTAGTTCGCCGAATGCTTTCGGAGGATTATGCCGATAAAGTTATCGTCACCACCATTCAAAAGCTTGGCTTAGCATTAGATGAAAACAGCAAACGTAATCAGGTTAATAAGAAAAATGGCAAGCCAACATATAAAGAGCGTCTAGAGCCACTGCGTGATAAGAGAATCGTATTTATTTTTGATGAATGCCATCGTTCGCAATTTGGTGATAACCACAAAGCAATTAAGGAGTTTTTTCCTAATGCGCAGTTGTTTGGGTTTACTGGTACCCCCATTTTTGATGACAACGCTACATACAAGCAGATCGATGGCACTGTCGCATCTAATGTGACTACAAAAGATGTATTCCAGAAAGAACTACATGCCTATACCATCACACATGCTATTGATGACCGAAATGTACTGAGTTTCCATATCGATTATTTCGGTAAAGATAACGGTGAGAAAAAACCTAAGAAAGGCGAAAATCCGCCGCCGAGAGCTGTAATTAATGCCATCTTAGATAAACATGATAGTGCCACGAGCCAACGCCGCTTCAATGCCATATTGGCGACAGCAAAGATTAATGATGCTATCGAGTATTATCAGCAATTCAAAGCTATCCAAGCAGAGAAACAAGCCGAAGATAGTAGCTTTGAACCGTTGAACATCGCTTGTGTGTTTTCTCCTCCCGCAGAAGGAAACAAAGATGTGCAGCAGTTACAAGAAGATCTGGAACAAGAAAAGGAAGACAACAAACAGCAGCCGGATGAGAAGAAGAAGGCGCTAACAGCAATCATTGAGGATTATAACCAGCAATATGGTACGAACCATAAGATTAGTGAGTTCGATCTGTATTACCAAGACGTTCAGCAGCGTATTAAAGATCAGAAATACTCAAACGCTGATTATCCGCGTAAGAATAAGATCGATGTGGTTATCGTTGTGGATATGTTGCTGACAGGTTTCGACTCTAAGTATTTGAACACTCTGTATGTAGATAAAAACCTCAAGCATCATGGTCTGATACAAGCGTTTTCTCGCACCAATCGCGTGTTGAACGATAGCAAACCCTGGGGCAACGTTTTAGACTTCCGTGGTCAGGAAGATGAAGTTAACGCAGCAATTGGTCTTTTCTCCGGTACCGCCAAGGGGCGGGCCAAAGAAATTTGGTTGGTCGATCCCGCGCCTGTTGTAGTGAACGAATTCAAAGAAGCAGTCGAAAATCTACAAACATTTATGCTCAAGCATGGCTTAGAGTGTACTCCTTCAGACGTAGCTAACTTAAAAGGAGACACCGCTAAAGCAGAGTTTATCAATCATTTTAAAGAAGTGCAGAAGCTCAAAACTCAATTGGATCAATATACTGACTTGAGTGTTGAAAACCAACAAACCGTTGCAGAACTATTGCCGGAAGACACACTGCGCGGCTTTAAAGGCTCCTATCTAGAAACTGCTCAAGAGTTAAAACGAAAGCGGGACAAAGGTGGCGATGATGTTGAAGATGCTGTACAACAACTTGATTTTGAATTCGTACTTTTTGCATCAGCGGTGATTGACTACGACTACATAATGGCGTTGATTGCTAAATCTACTCAGACAACCAAGACTAAGCAGACGATGACACGAGCGCAGCTAATCGATTTGATTAGCTCCAGTGCTAACCTGATGGGTGAGCGAGAAGATATTATCTCCTACATCAATAGCTTAAAAGTAGAACAAAGCTTGACAGAACAAGAGATCCGCGATGGTTATCTAGCTTTTAAAGCTGCTAAAGCAGGTCAAGAGCTAACAAAAATGGCAGAGAAGCATGGTTTGTCACCGCAAGCCTTAAGCGTTTTTGTCGATGGAATTATGAACAGAATGATATTTGATGGCGAGCAACTTACAGATTTGTTGGAGCCCCTAGAGTTGGGTTGGAAGGCTCGACGTTTGGCTGAGATCGCTTTGATGGAAGATCTTGTGCCGCACTTACAAAAGTTGGCACAAGGCCGTGAAATTTCGGGGTTAGCTGCATATGAGTAAAGAATACAATAAGGCTCTGATCCCTGAGCGAAGATTTCCTGATTTTATGAGTGATGAAAGTTGGAAGATCATGTCATTTGGAGAGGTATTCTCACGGATAACAACCAAGAATGTAGAAAATAACACAAACGTGTTGACTATATCTGCGCAGCATGGACTGGTTAGCCAAACGGAGTATTTCAAAAAGAGTGTTGCGGCGAAAGATCTAACGGGATACTACCTTTTGAAAAAAGGTGATTTCGCTTATAACAAGAGCTACTCCAAAGGCTACCCTATGGGGGCAATCAAACCCCTAAAACTGTATGAGCAAGGTGTAGTTTCTACTTTGTACATTTGTTTTAAAACAAAAGATGGCTTTAGGAGTGATTATTTTGAGCATTATTTCGAGTCTGGGGCTCTTAACTCTGAAGTAAGTAAAATAGCTCAGGAAGGTGGAAGAGCACATGGGTTGTTAAATGTCAGTGTAAAAGAGTTTTTTAGGAATGTTCGGTTAATGGTTCCTACATTGCCCGAACAACAAAAAATTGCAGATTTCCTATCATCTTTCGATGAGCGTATCGCATTGGAAGAGCAGAAGCTGGATGTCCTTAAAGCGCACAAGAAAGGTTTGATGCAACAACTTTTCCCAGAAGCTAGTGAAGAGTTACCGAAATTGCGCTTTCCAGAATTTTTGAATCAAAATGGCTGGGAACTTAAGACGTTAGGTGAAGTTTGTCATATGCAAGCTGGTAAGTTTGTTCGTGCCTCGGAAATTATTCATGAATCAGCTGATGGTCTGCATCCATGTTTCGGTGGTAATGGCCTACGTGGCTATACACGGACATTTACTCATGTAGGTAAATACTCTCTTATTGGCCGCCAAGGTGCTCTATGCGGAAATGTAAATCTTGTCTCAGGTAGTTTCCATGCAACAGAACATGCGGTTGTAGTGACACCAACTAAAAATGTCGATACAGATTGGCTTTTTTATATGCTAGTGAACTTAAACTTAAATCAATATGCAACAGGACAAGCTCAGCCAGGGCTTTCAGTAGATAACCTAGAGAAAGTGGCACTATGCATCCCTTGTAACATTAAAGAACAGCAAAAAATAGCTGAGTTTCTGGACTCCATCAAAAAGCTAATCGATGACCAAACAGAAAAGTTATCATTTCTAAAGTTATATAAGAAAGGCATGATGCAACAGTTGTTCCCATTAATGGAAAAAATGGGGATATGAACGAAATGACTTTTGATGATCTGGGGGCAGTCGCTGCCCACCTTCGCGATAAGTTGGAGGAAAAAAAATACATTGTTCTCTTTGCCTATAACGGAACAGGTAAGACTCGCTTATCTATGGAGTTTAAAGATCTTGGTAGGGATGGTGACCGTAGAGATACTCTTTATTTTAACGCTTTTACCGAAGATCTGTTCTATTGGGATAACGACTTAGACAGTGACTCAGAGCGTGTTCTTCGAATGAATAGTGATTCGCGTTTCTTTATAGGTCTGCAAGAGCTAGAAATGGAAAACCGTATTCGTCCATTATTACGCCGTTATGCTGATTTTGATTTCTTTATTGATTACGACGAATGGAGTATCAATTTCGTTCGAGAAGTTCATGATGGCGATACAGCCCAAACTATAGAGCACATCAAAGTATCTCGTGGTGAAGAAAACATTTTTGTTTGGTGTTTTTTTCTAGCAGTAGCTCAGCTTGCTATAGATGGTCAAGATGCGTATCGCTGGGTCAATTACATCTATATTGATGATCCAATATCATCTTTAGATGATAATAACGCCATTGCTGTGGCAAGCCATCTAGCACAACTATTAAAAGACCAAGATGGTGATATACGCGTTGTTGTTTCGTCTCACCATGCATTATTTTTCAATGTGATTTGGAATGAGTTAGGAGAAAAGCGAAAACAGCTTCAACCTTACTTCTTACGTAGTGACAAGGAGTCTGGTTCTTACACTTTACGTTATACCAATAGCACGCCATTTTTTCATCATGTAGCATTACTGACGCAACTTCACCAGGCTGCGGAGTCCGGTGAACTATATACCTATCACTTTAATATTTTGCGTGGAATCTTGGAGAAAACAGCAGCATTTCATGGGTTTAAAAATTTCTCCGCTTGTATTAAGCAAGACGATGATGATCCAGATGGAGTCCTTCATGCTCGTATTATCAATATCCTGAGTCATGGTGATTACTCTATGTTTGATCCAATGGAAATGCAGGAAGAGAACAAAGGCTACTTCCGTAAAATATTAAGTGATTTCATGGAAAACTATCGATTCAACCCTGAGTTATTCCCAGAATTAACGACTGAGACAAATTAATCATGACTAAAGAACAGCTTAATCAGCTAGGTAAGGCCCTCTGGGATATCGCAAATAACTTACGTGGTGCAATGAATGCGGACGACTTCCGTGACTATATGTTGTCGTTCCTGTTTCTGCGTTACTTGTCAGATAATTATGAAACTTCAGCTAAAAAAGAGCTTGGCTCTGATTACCCTAAGCTGGCAGAAGGCGACAAGCGTTCACCTTTGGCTGTGTTTTATGAGCAATTGACTGAAACTGAAAGAAAAGAATTTCAAGAACACATGCGTACAAAGGTCCATTATGTTATTGAACCGAAGTACTTGTGGAGCAACATTGCAGAGTTAGCTAGATCTCAAAGTACAGAACTACTAAAAACGTTAGATGATGGTTTTGATCATGTTGAGAATCACAGTTTCAAAAGTACTTTTCAAGGGTTGTTTTCCGAGATAAACCTGAACTCTGAGAAGCTGGGTAAAACTTATACGGCTCGTAATACCAAGCTTTGCACTATAATCCAGAAAGTATCAGAGGGAATCGCTGAATTTTCTACAGACAGCGATATATTGGGGGATGCTTACGAGTATTTGATCGGTGAGTTTGCCGCTGGTTCTGGTAAGAAGGCCGGTGAGTTCTATACACCACAACCGATTTCAGATGTATTGTCTGCAATAGTTTCGTTAGACAGCCAAGATCCTAAGACTGGCTATAAGAAGCGGATTGAAAGTGTAATGGACTTTGCCTGTGGTTCTGGTTCCTTACTGCTTAATGTTCGTAAGCGACTTGGTAAGCATGGTATTGGTAAGATTTACGGTCAAGAAAAGAATATCACTACCTATAACTTAGCTCGCATGAATATGTTATTGCATGGGGTAAAAGACACTGAGTTTGATATTCATCATGGTGATTCGTTGCTTAATGACTGGGACCTTTTGAATGAGATGAATCCGGCCAAAAAGCTTAAGTGTGATGCTATTGTAGCGAATCCTCCATTTAGCTATCGCTGGGAACCAAGCGAAGCAATGAGTGATGATTTCCGGTTTAAGAGCTATGGTGTAGCACCAAAATCAGCAGCTGATTTTGCTTTTTTGCTTCATGGTTTTCATTTCCTCAGTGATGAAGGCACTATGGCAATCATCTTGCCTCATGGAGTGCTGTTTCGAGGCGGTAAAGAAGATGCGATTCGTAAGAAATTACTGCAAGATGGCAACATCGACACTGTGATTGGCTTGCCAGCAAACTTGTTCTTTTCGACAGGTATTCCGGTTTGTATTCTGGTCCTTAAGAAGTGCAAAAAGTATGATGATGTATTGTTCATCAACGCCAGCGAACATTTTGAGCCAATGAAGCGCCAAAATAAGCTGATGCCAGAACACATTGATAAGATCATCGAGACTTATCAAGAACGTCCAGACAACGTGGAACGCTATGCTCGCAGAGTGACGATGGAGGAAATTGAGAAGAATGATTTCAATCTCAATATATCGCGGTATGTAAGTACAGCTAAATCTGAACAAAAGGTTGATCTTAAAGCCGTAAATGATGAATTAGTTGTTCTTGAAAAAAGATTAAATGAAGCTCTAGCAACACATAATAGCTTCCTTAAAGAGCTAGGCTTACCGATTTTGCCTGGGCAATTTGATGATAAATAGTCGTTGATACGTGCAATTCTTATACATATTGATAGGAAGGAAGCTGTCGAACTAGCATGTGGTTGTGAGCTAGAGGATTCGTGAGATTTATCTTCCACCTTTAGACATACGATATCGCAAATAAAATGGTTGCCCTAAGAGCGGCCATTTTTGCTCTTGGAATATTGTTTTCCTAATTTTAAGCTTAAAATTTGGTGATTTTATTAGTGAAAAATTTCTCAAAGTTTAACTTTCTATTTGATATCGCTTTGTTGTGAGAGTTTGTCGGTCTATGGACACTTCATTTGTAAGTTATGAGTAAAAGACAAAACGGTTTTGGCCCTGCATTAGGTGAATCATTGCAGAGCTTTATTTTCAGAGTATTAGACCGCAATGGGTTTGGTGATTTTTCCACTATTGTGACAGGCGGTGGTTGGGGAGATAAGCCAAGTGTACCTTATCATGCTCGAAGCGAATTTGAAGTGATTGATCCTAATGGGTTATTCAGACTCTATGTAAAAAACACAAAGAGGAGTCACACTTGTTTTTCTTCCCCGTTGCCACTGACACCCTCTTTTATAGAGACTTTTTATCCAGAGCAGCAAAAAAGCTATTCTGGGCAGCATATCCAAATTCGTTATTGCCAAGACTGTATCGAAAAGCAGTTGTATGAATTAGGGTATGCCTATTTCAAAGTAGACTGGCTAAATGCAGTTAATTGCTCAGTACATTCTTGTCAGCTTTACGTTGTGTCGCATGGATTGTCGCGAGGGGAAACCATAAAATCCATCAAGGATATTCTTATTGGTAAAGGTGCTTTAGTAGAAAAGACAGACTTAAAGATAGCTGTTGTTGATCCGTCCCCCTCTTTCTCTGAAGTTGACTTGTTTTTTGCAACTTGTGCTAAGGAAGCTATTTTTGATTGTATCTTTTTTGATGAAAAGCTCTGCCCAGATGATTATACCGATTTGATACCCACAGGCTTGTTAAGACAAGAAAACTCTTACCATCCGACATGGGGAGCTAGGCGACGCTCATTGCTCCGCAATATTGAATGTTATTATGAACTGGCGATAGAAAGATCTTACATTCAGATAATGTCATATATTTCCAGCACGATGCTTGTTGAAAGTGTACCTACTCCTTGTGCTTCTCTTAAAAGCAGCGGTAAGTTTTTGTTAAAGGTTACATCCAAAAGTTGCACGGATTGCAATAGCCTCTCCTGCCCATTGTGGTATGCTGATTGTAGTGATGGTTTTGGCAAACTTTATTCTACATAGAATCGTATGTTGGCAAACTTTATTTTACCTACACAGACTGGTGTGGAGAGACAATTAAGTTTGCCCGTAAGAGCGATTTTCCTTATGTTCTTACTGGCAACCATAGCAGCCACAACGGGTTTTCAGTATGGGGCACGACAGAAAACTAGAAACCCTTGAAGATTACAAAAGAGCCATTTATGTATTACGGTGAGTGTCTTATCGTCACAGGTTGTTCTGAATGTAGGTATACATCTCATCCAAATGTTTCTGCAGCATTTTGCGCTGTCTCTTATACACAAATCCCTCAGTAAATATTGAGGAATTTGTGTACTTCTGCCTAAATGATAGTTTTCAGGATAAAACGATAAATTGAGGTAAATTGACCAGGTTTGTAACGGAAGCAGAACACTGGGCAAAAGAGACGTTCTCAGGCGCAAAACTGGGTGACCAGCGGCGCACCGAACGGTTGGTAAAAGTCTCCTCATCACTCGCTAACAACATAGGAAAATCGATTGTGAAATCTCTGGATACCCCCGCTGATATCGAAGCGGCTTACCGTTTTATCCGTAATGCGGATGTTAAAGCCGATGCCATTGCAGAGGCGGGTTTTGCTGCCACCGCTGAGCGGGTTAAATCCTGTGACTGCCTGCTCGCGCTGGAAGATACCACGACGCTGAATTTTACGCATGAAACCGTCAGGGATGAAATGGGCTATACCTCATCCAGTCAAAAACCCTCGGGAATGCTGGCGCATTCAGTACTGCTTTTTGCCCCCAATCAACAACAGGTTGTCGGGTTGATTGAACAAAAACGCGGGGTGAGAAACATCAATGACTATGGCAAGAAAAAACAGCGTGAGACCCGCCCGTATCAAGAAAAAAAAAGCGCGAAGTGGGAAGCCGCTTCGCGGGCGATGGCGGCGCGTTTGGGGCCGGAGATGACAAAGGTGATCAGTGTTTGTGATCGGGAATCTGATGTGATTGAATACCTGGCCTATAAGGTCATGAATCAGCAGCGTTTTGTTGTTCGTTCAATGCAAAGCCGGCGGATAGCAGAGAGTGAAGAGACTCTTTATACCTTCAGCGATACTTTGCAGTCCGCAGGAGAAAGACAGGTTCAGGTCAGGCAACGGGGCGGCCGCAAAGCCCGGGAGGCGCTCTGTGAGATACGTTATGCGCCGGTAACCATCAAAATGCCGATGAGAAAACAAGGTAAGTCAGTCCCGCTGTACTATGTCGGCTGTCAGGAAATCAACCCTGACTCACCACTTTGCTGGCATCTTTTGACATCAAAACCCGTCAATAATCAAGAAGATGCTAAACGTATCCTGGATTACTATGAAAAACGCGGGCTGATTGAAGAGTTCCACAAAGCGTGGAAAAGCGGCGGAACGCAGGTTGAAGAGCTGCGTATGCAAAGCAAGGATAACCTGGAGAAAATGATAGTCATACAGGCTTTTATCGCCGTTAGGGTTCATCAATTGCGCTATCCGGGATTGAACAGGCAAGAGGCGGAACAACAGAGCTGCGAAACGCTCCTGAGCCCCCTGGCGGGGAAGTTATTATGGCGGAAAGTCGAGAAGAAAAAACTGCCGGGGAAAGTGCCCAGTGTTCACTGGGCATATATCACGCTGGGCAAACTGGCGGGCTGGCAAGATTCGAAGCGTAATGGGCGCGTTGGATGGGAAGCTCTGTGGGAAGGCTGGTTTTTAGTACAAGTGCTGATTGAGGGCCATTTGATAGCGAAGTCTCTTGGCTTTTGAGATGTGACCAAGAGACAGGAAAAACACGGGGTGGGAAAACACCGAATGAATTATTTAAGGGAATACGAACATGTTTACTTTCGGATTAACGATGTTGCACTTATTATGTGAATCCAAGATGGACTTAAATATTTTAATACCACTAAAAAAGTCTGAAAATTGGCGTTCTAACGGTATATTTTTGTCAACTTGATTAAATACGAATTTAATACGATTTTCATCTACACCTAGATCAATAAGATTGGCAATTGTAGTTACGCTATCGACTTGCTATTTATGATGAGGAGTAACAGGAATAATAAAGTAGTCAATATCTTCCTGACTATCTTTATAGGCTTCCATTTGATTGATAAATATTTCGATGTTGGATGAACCAACATCAATAATTGCACTGTCTGAAATATCAATTCGTTTAAGAATGTCGTTAAATTCTCTTGCGCTAATTTTTTCTTCTTCGTTGCCATCAAAGTTTATTGACTCAACTCTGATAACTTCGGCACTTTCAATACGAGGTTTTAAAAGAATATTGCAAATAGTAGATTTTCCAACATTACCTGATTTATTTACAACAGCAATTTTAATAAACATTTATGGCCTCTGTTTCATCAGAAATTCAGTAAGTTTTTTAGAGATCTGGTTTTGATTAGTACAATTCCAAGAATATACTATGGCGGGAGTAAACCCTGCTTCCTCTAATCTTTTGATAAGTTGTTCACATGTAACATTTATGCTATGCCAATCTTTTATATCATGCTCAACACGAACAGTAGCCTCGCAAGTTTGACGCCAGAAGAAAGGTCTCTAAAGGATCGTTGACGATCCTTTAGAGGATCTAGGAGAGCATAAAAATCTGTGGGGTATCCCTTTCATCAATGAGTATGATCGTTCGCTTTATCATCATGGTGAAAGGAAAATTATGCCCATATACATAGTCAAAGCCGCCATTCGGGGTGTCAGCCCCATGATCTGGCGACGCTTTCGAATAAAGAGTGATATGTCATTGGGCGCCCTCCATTTTCTACTACAATTTGCTTTTGGTTGGGATAATGACTCCCTCCACACCTTTCATATCTACGGCAAAGACTATGGCATCTGCTATGAAGGTGGCCTCAGCTTTTATGATTATCCCTGGACAATTTCCCTTGAGTCTTTTCATTTCGAAAACCGTGATAAATTCACTTATGAGTATAATCTCTTTCGGCATTGGTTACTGGACATCCGCATCGACGTGATTGAACTTCATTCAAATAAAAGTACGCCATTCTGTCTCAGCGGGCAAGGTATGCCTGATGCCAATCAATATGATGAAACCGAAGCGACATTGAAGCTCTTAGAAGCTATTATCGAAAGTGATGACAGTACAACATTGGGTGACATCCAAGAATTCATCGACGAATTCAATCGCGTTAAATGTAATCGCCATCGACTCAACCGATTACTAAAGAACTATGATTTTTACACGCCTAACGGGTCACAAGGCTTAGACTGGACTCTATAAAGGTATCATACACTGAACCTTAAGCATTAAGTCTCTCGAAAATACCCTCCAACCCATTATTTTTATTGGATTTTCCTTGGGGCAACTTCAACGCATTTTTGGCGAGATATTTCAGAGCCCAATTCAGAGGGTGTTCTATTTCCGACCCGGCATGATGAATAATCGCGCCCAATATCGGCAACAACCAGACATCAACATTTTTGGCTGCCTTGAGAAAGGAAACTGAAGGCAAAAACCGCCTCGCCAGACTGCGCCGGACTATCAACGCCAGCAGACTTGCCCAAATGAACCCCTCCGCTATCGCTTTCTGGCCGGTCGCAAAACCTGTCCAGTTGGTGTGGGATTTTAGTTCCCTGAACAGCAGTTCGACCTGCCAGCGACAGCGATAAACCGCCATGATCCGATCGGGCTAAATGGGGGTCCGAATCCCTATTCGTATGTTCATAACCCGGCGAACTGGATTGATCCGCTTGGTCTTGCTAGTTGCCCTAGCACAAAAGAAATTTCAAGGGGTGATAATCCTTATCAAACAAGGGTAGATCCAAGAATCCCAAATAGACCTGATCCCAAGTATTCAATAGACACAAGTACTTTCACTAGTGGCAAAATGACTGCTAATGGCGGTATCAGAAACAATAAAGAATTTTGGCAACAATGGAGTAATTTGCAGCCAGATTCTTTGAGTAAAAGTAATATGTACCGAATAAAAGAGTTAGGATTATCACCTAAAATAGATAATCAATGGATTAAAGCGTTTCCAGAACATGTGAATTACAAAGGTGAAACATTAATTCACCATCATGTTGATTTTGGGCGTTACGCAATACCTGTCCCGAGTTCAACTCATGTTGGCAGCGGCGGTATATGGCATACAAAATAAAAAGGAGAATTTTATGTTGCTAACGATCAAAGAAATAAGCGAACAATTAGATGAGAAATTCTCACCGTTAGGCGATGACTTTGATGATCTGAAATTATCGAAAAGATACAAACCGTTATTAGACGTTGAAATTTCAGAAAAAAAACTAAATATCATATTCCCTAAAGAATTTCTATCATTCATGAAAGACTATGATTTAGATAATTTTTCATTAGGAAACATATCATTTGGTAATAGTTCTGATTATCTCGAAATGATAGTAAATATTAATAGTGAGGGTACTTTTAATCATTGGTGGATTGGTAAAAATAGACCTAAAGAGTTTATCGTTATAGCAATATCTGATCCTTATACCATATTACTAAACACTATTACTGGTGAGGTTTTTGTTATGACCAGTGAATCATCAATGGATGACTTTGAACAAGTTTCAGCTAATTTTGAATTATTTATCAGAGGTGCTGGAACTATTTTCTTAGGTAAAGAAACATTCACAGAAATTATCAAATATGTTGGCTCTCAGACAAATGAGTTTTGGGAAGAAATAGCAAATTAAATGATGTTAAGGTCGGAAAGATCCGCGTGATCTTCCGGCCTTCTTATGATCTATCTTGGCGCATACCCTCGGTAAGCCAGAGCAGATCGAAGCTTAGAGATCGCATCCTTAATCTGATACGCTTCCTCGTCATTCACCGCGCAAGCCCGTATCTCCGCCCAGTTCAGCCGCTTAACCAGTTGGGCCAAGGCCAGCGCTTCAATGTGGGTTAACTGAATGTCCTGTAAATGTTCAATCACCATTTTCATTTTATCCCCTCCCTTAGCCCGCGTTGTACTCAGCCAGCATCTCACGCATCCGCAGCTTAATCTCATTAAGCTGGCTCTGCTGCCGCTGGTATTGCTGATGCTGTTGTTGCGTGGCCTCACTGTCAGGGATCAGCACCAGACAACCGTCCATCACCTTCACGGTAATCTGACCCCCGGTATTAAACCCCGCCTGTCTAAGCCACTGCCCCTTAAGATGTATCGCCGGGGTGGCATTGCTGACCTTGTTCCCGTTCAGCACATACCCCACCGTGTAATAACGTTCTGTTTTCACGGCTTTATTTACCGCCGCTTCTGCTTTAGAATGCGCCTTAGCCATAGTCACTACTCCTATAGTTGCTGTGGTGAGCGGCGGTAACGGGTGCCAGCCCGTTATCCCCGCGCTAAATATCAACAGATTATCGCTTAAT